>CALIEL010000301.1 GCA_938022235.1 Oribacterium parvum | reverse complement strand
ATAAAAAAAGAAGAGTCTGCAAAAAATCAAATGATTTTTTACAAACTCTTCTTAAATAATTTTATATTATCTCTTCACAGTCTTTCTCTTTTTGCCGTAAACAAGCGCTGTGGCAAAGCCCAGTCCGGTTAAGCTAAAGAGCGCAAAGTACAGAAGCATTGCACTGCTGTCTCCGGTTTTGGTCTGTCCACGCTCAGCGCCCAGAACAGCACCCGGTTCAGTATTCTGCTTTGCATTTCTCTCTGCACCAAGTACCGCTCCATCCGCAGTAATAACATCCGGATTTCCGGCAGGAGTACGATTCGCATTCAATACATCTCCACCTCTTGGATTTGGCTGGGAAGGACTGGGGCTGGGGGAGTTTCCTCCGCCACCGTTTCCTCCGCCACCGTTTCGGCCGCCTCCACCATTATTAGGATTAGGAGTATTGTCATTTTTCTTATTTACAAATACATTGACATAGCCGGTAGCAGGATTGCTCTGTGTTGTTGCTGTATAGCCGGCAACACTATCCTCGGTAACGGTATAACGGATTTCTTTACCGTTTGCATCAAATTTCGGCATATCAAAGCTATGCTGCCAACCGTTAGCCTTATTTAAGGTATAGGTAGCTACCTTCTCTCCGTTAGCAAAAAGCTGTACATTCAAATGGTCGGGGTGAGGACCCTTACCCTGCCAAATCTTGGTCACAGGAATTACCACTCTGGAACCGTTATAGTTGCTAATGGTAAATCCTGTCTTCTACGATCCGGAAATTGCTGCCTTAAAGCCTGCTACTTCCTCTTCTGAAATCGTATAAACAATTTCCTTTCCATTGGCATCCTGCTTGGGAAGATTGGAGAAGCTTGCCTTCCAGCCGTTGGCTGCGGATAACTCTACCGTAAGATTCTAATCCTTAACACCGTTCTTTAAAACGGAAACTACAACCTTTTCAGGCTTATTTGTTGCAAGAGCCGGATCCAATACCCATTCCTTCTTTACAGAAAGATTGGTTTCCTTGGCAACAACTTCTTTCTTCTTATTCAGCATTTCCACTTCTACGGTAGCACCCTTTGCGATGGAATTCTCAAAATCCTCTTTGCTGATGGTACGAGGTGTGGAATCCAACTCGTAGCCTTCCGGTGCCTCCACCTCGGTCAATACATAGTCGGCCTTGAAAACATTTTCCAACTTTGCAATACCGTTCTCGTCGGTCACAATGGTCTTTGTATATTTAGTCTTAGGATTAACTAAAGTAAACTTAGCCCCCTGTAGAGCCTCGCCATCATCTCCGACTTTTTTAACCTGGAGATTGAAGGTTTTTCCATTTAAGAAACCGCCGGCTTCACTAACTTCAAAATCTCTAATCTGCTCTCTGCTGACAATTCCGTCACCGGTAAGCTTTGCCTGATTTTTATAAATAGTACCATTTTTAAATGCTTCATTAATCTCAACATAATAGCTGAAGAAGAAGCCGTCATCCGGATTTAGCTTTCCGATAGTATAGGTAAAGCTTCGTCCATCCGCAGAATACTTCGGAGTAAAAAAGTCTTTGGAAGATTCTGCTGTATAGTTCTGCTTGTCACGAAGACTCCAAAACGGTCCGCGTTTTGCATCCGTATCATCCGGAGCGCTTACCCAAACTCCGTTCTGCCACTGTCCGGAACGCCAGATTCCCGTTCTTAAGATAGGAGCATAAGTGTCAATATCGGACTGCTTAAGATTTGCATCCGTAAAATGATGCTTTACATCAAAGTAACTAAGTGCATCACTTTGCAGGGTATCGGTGAAAACAACATTCTCATAATCCGTAGCCCCCTGTACCTTCTCGATATGGCGAGCATCAAGGGAAACCGTGTAATGAATTAAGTAATGGGTATTTCCGTCCTGATCTACCAGTTCAACCAGCTTTCTGTCACGACTCTTCCAAAAGCTGACAGGATTTTCCTTACCGATAATCTGGTAGCCTACATTATAATTAATCACGGTCTTTCCGTTTACCTTAAGTTCCAATGGAGTTTTGGTATCGGCTTTTACGACTTCCTTGTCAATTTCCGTATTAAAAAATACACTACCGTCCGTACCGCTGTAATGTTCAGCGTCCTTGGTAAACACAATGCGCATTTCCTTGGTCGCCTGATTATACTCTCCCTTAGCCAGAATCTTTCCGTTATCTCCCGGAATATTAAAGCTTAAGTCGGAGGACTTTAATTCTTTGGGAAGCTGAATAGAGATATAGTCTCCCTCCTGAATACTTAAGCCCTGAACTTTGATGGTGGCTTTAAATTGCATACTCTGATAGTTGGCAAAACTGCTACCCTCCTTCAGAGCTTTTCCGTCTACAAACAGTTCCACATCGGATAAAGCATTCTCAATAGCCTTTCCGCTTGCACTTCCGGTGCCTGCTCCGGAAATTGTGCTGCTGCTTGCTGCTGAAGCTTCTGTACCAGTCCCTGTACTTCCGCTTGCCACTACAGCTGTTCCCCCGCTAGTACCGGTTTCGGCATTGGCATAGGAAAATCCCTGCCATACCATTAAAAGAACCAGCAAAAGGGACAAAATCTGTCTCTTAGCTTTCATATTTCTTCTCCTTAAAAAATACTTAATTTTAGCGTCACTCGCTATTCTAGCATATTTTCTTAAAATTTCAAGGTGAAAAAATAAGTTTTTTAAAGAATTAATACAGGGATTTTAAACGAGATATCGCACGCTTTGCGCACGATACTCGTTATGAATAATTATTTGCACTATGAAAAAACCGCCTAAGAAATCTTAGACGGTTTTTCCTTTATGCTTCCTGCATAGTAATTATGCTTCCTGCCATTTTCATGGGGCGAAAACTGCGTTTTACTTCTCAGTTTTCTTTCTTTTCTTCTCGGCCAATACCCAAGCGAAAAGTCCTACTCCGGTAGTTGCAAATAATGCAAGATACTGAAGGGCTCTGCTGTTGTCGCCGGTAGATGTGGAACGAGATGCATCCAATACGGAACCGTCAGCCTTCTTGTTTCTGCTGGCGTTTAATACGGAACCGTTCTTGCCCTGAGCCTTATCCTGGCTGCCGCCCGGCTCTCTGGAAGCATCCAATACAGATCCGGGAGTATTGGGTTTATTACTTCCTCCACGGTTATTGCTTCTGCTTGGAGTTCCGCCGCCATTTCCGCCACCGTTTCCGCCGCCCTTATTACCCGGAGCGTTAGGATCCTGGCTAACTTTGGTATTGGTAATTACATTGAGATAGCCTGTAGCAGCATCTCCGCTAATCTTGGTGGTATAGCCTGCTACCGCATCCTCTGTAACGGTATATTGAATCTCCTTACCATTCTTGCTTCTCTCCAGATTGGTAAAGGTGTACTGCCAGTTATTGTTGGCATAAAGATCCTGCTTAGCAATTTCCTTTCCGTCTGCTAAGAGACGAACGGTTACGGATGAGGGATGATCTCCCTTTCCGCTCCATACCTTGGTAACAGGAATGGAAATCTTATTGCTGATAGTATTGGTTAAGGTAAAGCCAAGCTCCTGTGTTCCGGAAATAGCCGGAGCATATCCCTCCACTGCTTTTTCACGAATGGTATAGCTGTAAGCCTTACTGTTTTCGTCATACTTTGGAAGGTCGGAGAAGGAAGTCTTCCAAGCATTTGCCTGACTTAACTCCTGCGTTACGCCGATAACCTCTCCGTTACGAAGAAGCTCTACAGTTACCTGCTTCGGTCTGCTTTGTGCCTTATCTCCTGCATCTACCCACTTCTTGGTAACATAGAGATTTCTCTTTGCTTCCGCCTTATTGTTTACAACGGTAAGGCTTGCAACCTTAGCCACATCGAACATATCCGCTTTTACACTATAGCTGTCATCGGATAAAATATATCCTGCAGGAGCCTGAATCTCCTTAACGGTATAGTCTCCTCTTAACAAGCCGGAAAGAATAGCTTCTCCGTTTGCATCAGTGGTTAATTTACCCACCTCAGCTCCCTCACTGTTGCTGACACTGAATACCGCACCGGACAAGGCCTTCTGATCTTCATTCACCTTCTTTAACTTAATCTTAAAGGTGTCACCGGAAGCTTCGCCTCCTGCGCTCTGTACATTAACATTGTATTCCTTCTTCAACGGCTTTCCACCGTTTCCGTCAGAATCCAATTCAACCTCATTGTGATAATTAAAGTTTGTTACAGGCTTTCCGTCAACCTTAGCATAGTAAACAATTTCAAAGCCTTCATTGGCAGCTGTATTTCCAAGATTTAAGGTAAATGTCTTCTTGCCTACAGCAGCTTTATACTGTGCTTCCAGTGCTGTGCTCTGGGTAGCAGGTCCTGTCTTCTGGGAATTACGAATGTCAAAGTTCTTACCGTTTACTTCATCAGCAACCCAGTTTCCGTTGACATACTGTCCTCTCTGCCAAACACCCTTACGAATAGATACGGGATGTTCATCACTGCTGTAGTAGGAAAATGCTCCCTCTCCCAAAGTATCCTTTAAAGTAATATTGGTTCTTGCTCCAACATTTACCAAAACGCGGTAACGAATTAAGTATACCTTGTTTCCGGCCGCATCGGTTTCCTCTACGAAATTTTGCCAGGAATCCTTTACTAAATCAAAATCACTATCTTTTGTGATTCCGGTATAATTGATGGAACCGGCAATCGCCAAATTGGAAGTGTTGTTCACCTTGATAGAAGTGCTAAGCTGTTTAGCTTCTGTCTCCTTATCGGAGTTAACCTGAAGAGAAAGCCAGAACTTTCCTTTAATATCACTTCTCTGCTCTACATAATTCGTATAAGTCAAGGTAACGGTTCTATTTGCCGCATCAATGCTAGCCTTTGCTACGACCTGATCCCCATCTTTAATATCGAAGTTGTCTGATTTTTGAATTCTTAAAGAATCGGACAACTGGAAGGTGGTCGTATCTCCCGCCTTTGGGCTCTGTCCCTCCGGTACGGTAAAATCCACACTTACACCGAACTGCGCATAGTTGTCGATTCCTTCATTATTATATGCTGCAGAGTTATCCTTATTCACATAAACGGCATTAGCGTTTACGTTGATAGCTTTACCGGTAGTTGCATTAATTGCACTGGCAGCGGCCTGTCTTGCTGCTTCCTGTTTCGCCTGTTCAGCTCGGATGTCTTCTTCCGATGGGCTACCCTGACTGCCGGTTTCCGTACCGCTTGTCACCGTACTTGGGGATGCCGGGGAAGTAAGCTCATCTGCATTTGCAAAGGATACTCCCTGCCAAGCCATAGCCACGGCCATCAAGATCGCTAACAGCTTTCTTTTACGCTTCATGTCTTCTACTCCTTCATAATGATTTAAAAATTAATACTTAAACAATAGCTAATGTATTCTACCACAGCTTTTCAAAAAAACAAGACATCCTATATATGACTTAGTTTCCGTAATTATCCTGCTGTAAAGGGGTGAAAATAGAAAAACCGTATAAAGAAGATTAGAAATTTCATTCTTAAGTTTTTTCCTCTTCTTTTTTACTTCTTTATTCTTCTTCCCTTTCCAAAAATGAACAATTTTCTCACATTCTTCTTACTTTGTACGGATTTTAATTTATATTTTTTTTAGAATTTTGTTTTTCTTTCTTCTGCTTTTCTTCATTTCATAACGTATTACAGTTTTACTTTAACAACAACCTTCCTGCATGGCATGGGCTTCTGTACAGCAACAGCAGGTCTGTGGGCCTCTTCAGGAGAAAGAATGAGGTAATCTCCTGCTTTTAAGAGCATTTGAGAAAATGCCGACTTCGGCTCTAAAAAACAGATATCCTTTCCCTCAGGATTCTCTATAAGCTCACAGGAAGAGCGGTCAAGCACATCGATTCTTTCCTCTCCTACCAAAAGATTCTGGATATCGAAGTAAAGATTATGGGCTTCAAAACGCCGGTCTTTCTCTAAAGCCGTTTCAAAGCTTTGTACCATGGCAAAGACCTCTTCTCCCAAAATAGGATAGCTTCCGTCTTCAAGTTGCTTTAAATCTTCTCTTTTTAAAAACTGAAATGCCGCTTGAAATCGTTCATTGGATAAATCGTACTTGTCATGATTCTTTAGATTCTGAAATACCATTTTACATTCTCCTCCTTAAGGAATTTCTCCCGCCTGCAAAGGTCCGCCAAAAAGATAGCCTTGAATAATATCACATTGATACTCCAAGAGTTTTTCATACTGCCACTCATCTTCTACGCCTTCTACGATAACAACCTTTCCCAAGTCATGAACAATGTCAATCAAGTTTCGAATAACGTCTCCATTGTTCGGCAGGAAATGATCGATTAAGGACTTATCCATTTTCACCGTATTCAAGGGAATATAGGGCAGGTAGCTAAAGCTGCTGTAGCCGGTTCCGAAATCATCCAAATGGAGTTGAATTCCGGCTTCCACCAGGCGGTTAAAGATTTTCTTGGTCTGTTTACTTTCTTCAAAGAGAATTCCCTCGGTGATTTCCAAAACCACATATTCATGAGGAATTTCATAACGATCCAGCTGGTAAAAAAGATATTCCACAAAATCATCATCATAAATCTGATAACTGCTGAAGTTAATGGAGATAGGGCATAGAGCATGCCCCACTTCCTTCCACTTGGCCAGCTGCCTTATAACCTGTTCCACCGCAATCTTACCCAGCTTTACAATATAGCCATAGCTTTCCGCAACGGGAATAAATTGATCCGGAGAGCAGTCCTCATTTCGAATACGCATAAGAGATTCAAAGCCTACAACTTTTCTGGTCTTACAGTCCACCTGAGGCTGATATACCATATAGAAGGAATTCTCCTGAATGGCATTCTCCACGATCTTCAAAATTTGACTGATTTTTTCCTTTTTGTATCGAAGCTCCTCACTATAGAATACCAAACGGTTCTTTCCCTTCCGTTTTGCAAAGCTCATGGCCAGTCCGGCGTACATAACAATCGTCCGGGGACTCTCCCCGCCTATAGAGGAAGCGACGCCTCCGGAGGCGTTCATATACACTGTCTCTTCTCCTACGGTAATTGCCCTTCGGAAAATTGAAAGGATTTCCGCCAGCTCCGGAGAATCCTCCTGTAAACATTTTCTCGGAAAAATAATCATAAACTCATCTCCCCCATAGCGGGAAAGAATAACCCCATGATCCTTTTCAAAGCGGCGAAGACGATTTGCTACAGCCACAAGATACAAGTCTCCGGTATCATAGCCTCTGGATTCGTTCAATTCTTTTAAGTTGTCAATGTCCACTAAAACACAAGAATACTCTTTGCTGTCTCCAATATAATCCGTAAGCCTTGACAATGCGGTTTGTCGATTCAAAAGCTCTGTCAATAAATCATAGCTTAATTTATGCTCCAAATCATCCTTTGCCAGCAATAGATTCTCATTCTTTTCTTCCAAATCCTGCATGACCTTCTGACTGTGCAAACGACTCATCAAGAAGTAAATAGCAATCATGCATACTGCCATTAAAGGAAAGGCTGCTATAAATAAGTAACGGGCATAGCGCATCATCCATTGCTGAGGAGTATCCTCCAACACAATATTCTTCGGAAGCCGTGCTTTGGAAAGATGGTAAGCACTGAGGACACGATTATCCACTGTCAGTTTTCCCGGACTATCCTCTTCCTCTGCGATTTTCTCCACATCCTTCTTGCCCGATAGCACATCCAGCATCAGCAGACTGGCATCCTTGGCCATTTGTTTTATATCCGGCGCTCTACCCGCCAAAAATCCCTTGACATTATCCAGCATAACATAGCTATAAACCGGTACATTGGCTCTGGACAAAACCATTTTCATAGCCTGATTTCCCGGATAATAATTACCGTCTTCATCCAGGGTAGTGGAAATATAGAGGACAATACTTTTTTCATCCAGCTTCTCAATGGCTTCCAGAAAATCTTCTTTCTTCATCTGCGAAAAATTAAGGCCTGCAAAACGATAGGAGGAAAAGCTTCGTTGCAGGGAGAAAAACTCTTCCTTAGCTTGATTTCCCCAATACGTATTATCATAAAGCACCATAATGGTATCCGCACCCATTTGCAGGGAAGTTGCCAAGCTTAAAGTATCTTTTAAGTAGGATGGACTGTAATATCCTGAAAACTTGGGATTTTTAGCTGCATTCTTTGCCAGTTCCTGATTGTTGATGCTGAAGAAAATGATGGGAATATCCGGAAAAAGCTCCCCCTGCTTTTCCAAAACAAATTCCAGAGCTCTATCATCTCCCACCAAAACTCCGTCATATGGCTTTTCTCTATTCTCCAAACGGGTTTGTACAAAGGTATAAATCGCTTCAATATCCTTATCATGTCCAAAATGCTGAAAATCCATGTTTATGGTATCCAAATGAATATTGGATTGATTAATGATGGATTCCATTCCCTCCAACTCACTGGAAAAGAGTGGGGATGATGTATCATAGGAACTCAGAAAGAGAATGTTCTTTTTCTCCGGGAGCATATAGCTCACGTCACTTTCCTTCCACTCCTTCCATTCCTTCGGCTTCTGACTGAAAAAGTTCTGCCATGCAAAAAAAGTTAAGAACACAAAAAGAAGCAGACAAAGAAAGCTTGCCAAAAGCAAAGCAAAACGAATAATTTTATTTCGCTCCTTATCTCCCATCTGTGCCACCGGTCCTCCTTACTGGCTCATCGTTTCCTTACAAAATTCTTAATCTCATTATTTTAACGTAAAATGATTCCTCTGGCTACGTAAAATCTATAATACTTCCTATTTATTTGATTTTTTAGGAAAGCTCCATAAAAAACATTTTGTATTATTGTAAAAACTATTTATTCTTACTTGCTATTTTTAGACTAAGCCCCCAAAAAAAGAAAAGAAATAGGGTTTACCTTAGAGAAAAGGTAAACCCTACTTATTTTACTCAAAAATTTCAATATTACAATCCATGGAAAGGAAATTTAGAGGAATCGTATTTATAAAATACAATTTTCAGCAGATTCCTTAAAACTTATTTTTTTCAAAGCAAGGTCTTTATTCCCAGTCCTTAGGAAGCTCTAAAATCGCTCCACGGTTTCCGCTGGTAACCAGCGCACGGTAACGAACAAGATAACCGTCCAGATCCGTTCTCTTCTTCGGCTTCCATGCCTTTCTTCTCTTCTCCAACTCCTCATCACTAAGCTTTACATTCAAGCTATAGTTTGGAATATCTATGGAAATAATATCTCCCTCTTCAATCAAAGCAATGGGGCCACCCACAGCCGCCTCCGGAGAAACGTGTCCGATAGCAGCGCCACGGGAAGCGCCGGAGAAACGACCGTCAGTAATAAGGGCCACCGTGCTTCCTAAGCCCATACCCACAATGGCAGAGGTGGGATTCAGCATCTCT
>CALIEL010000300.1 GCA_938022235.1 Oribacterium parvum | reverse complement strand
CAAAGAAATGGCAGAGCTCATTTCCTGGATGCGGGAGTGGAATGAAAGTGCTCCGAAGGAGAAAAAAGTCCGCTTCTACGGTTTTGATATGCAGGACCCGGAGGGAAGCTATGCCTTTTTAAAGGACTACAGCCTGTCTCATAAGCTGACGACCGGAGAAGAGTTTTCAAAAAATCTGGACTGCATAAAGGGTGAGAATTTCAGTTTAAATGCAACGAATGCCGAAGAAGTCATCGCCTTTTTGGACAGCTTAAAGGAAAAGGTGGAGGAGAGTCCGGAAGAGGCGCAGACGGAGAAGGGAAACGCAACGGATGAGCAGGACGCTACAGAAAAGCAGGTCTCCAATGACAATCGGGATAGTACAGAAAAGAAGGAGTTCCAGGAGCGGCAAGACTTTCTGATGGAGTTAAATACCGTTCGCCAAGCGGCGGAAACCTGGCTTTCCAAAGAGGATTCCTCTGTCCTTCGGGATCGGGATATGGAAGAAAATGTGAAGAAAATCTTGGAAATAGAACAAAAAATCGGTTCCGGAAAGCTTGTTATTTCTGCGCATGACGGACACATTCAGAAGGAAAATCCGATTTATAACAGCATGGGTGTGCTTTTGACCAAGGACTTCGGGGAAGCCTATTATGCCATCGGAACGGATGTCTGGAAGGTAACAGACAATATCAAGGTGATTGGAGAAGCGAAGAGAACAGTGCAGAGCTTTGTTTCGGTAGACCCCTTAGCCGCGCAGGCAAGATTTGCAAAGGGAAAGCAATATGCCTTGTATTTTTCAGGCATTACAGACGAGAAAAGTAAAGTCTATCAGCTGATTCATACGCCTATGAAAATGTTACAGCTGGGAGAGGGATACACTTTCGTTATGCGATTTTTCCCGAAGTCTTATCGAGTGAAGAGCGCGCCAGTTCAGCGCTACGACAGCATGATTTATCTTTATAAGGGAAATCCGATAGAGGTTTTGGAGAAGAAATAATTGCCGGCGGGGCAGAGTATTTCTTGTAAAATAAAAACAAGGCGGAGGCATCCTGCTAAGTAAAAATGCAAGAGCGTAATATGCAAAAGTATATTATTGCATAATGCGATATTGCATTTTGTAAATGAACTCTAGACGATTTAGAGGTTCTTTTCACCCTGTTGGAAACATTTTTATTTGAATAAGTTTAAATCATAATAGATAGACAAAAAGCTTCTGAAATCTAACATTTCAGAAGCTTTTTTCTTGTCATAAAATGGCTGCAACTATTATTATTCAATACATATTATCTCTATTTATTAAAATAATTAATGTTTAAGTAGTGGTCCGCTAAGATGAAATTCAAA
>CALIEL010000299.1 GCA_938022235.1 Oribacterium parvum | reverse complement strand
CTTTCTGGCTTCCTTCCGCCTTAAAATCTCCTTCATGGTCTCCCGAAGGCGAAGAATATCCAAGCCCTTCAACAGATCCTCCAGGTCCAAAGGCGGCTTGTACTTTTCCACTTCCTTCGGAATACTGGGTTCCTTTTCAATGATATTGGGGGCAGTTTCTTCCTTGGTTCGTAGCATTCCGCTGATTCTTTTATATTTTTTATATTCTAAAAGTCTCTGTACCAGCTCTTCTCTGGGGTCTACTTCCTCCCCTTCCTCTTCCTCCTTCTTGGGCAGCAACATTCTGGCCTTCATTTCCAGAAGCGTCACTGCCATCAGCAGGAAGGCGGAAACGATTTCCAAGTCCTCTTCCTCCAGCGCCTTCATATATTCCAGATACTGCTCTGTGATTTCCGAAATCGGAATATCATAGATATCGATTTTATTTTTTTCAATAAGGTGGAGCAATAAGTCCAGCGGCCCCTCAAAGGCATCCAGCTTATAAAAAATCACCTTTTCTTCCATCATTTTCTCCTTACGCTTCTCCCATAGGAAGAATGTCAAAGCAAGCCAGCTCCGGGAAGTTTGCCAAGCGCACATTAATGCTGTGGGTCCCCAGTCCCCTTCCGGTAAAATGCCATTGTTCCCCTACTTTTCGTAAGCCTCTTGGGTTTTTCACGAAAAACTTATACTGGGGGGTCATCAAAGCAAAGCCCGGGAAGCCGATAGCTCCTCCATGAAAATGTCCGGACAGCACCAAGTCCACCGGCAAAGCCTCCATTTCCGCTTGATAAAAGGGGCTGTGCATTAAGGCAATGCGAAAAATATTTTTAGGCTGTTCCTCCCGGGTAGCTCCTATAGCCTTTTCCCAATTTTTCTTATCCTCTTCCCCTAAGGGTTTTTTCTTCTTCCAAAGTAGAGGCCGATAATAGGATAAATCCAAGGACAAACCGCTAAGCTCTAAGTCCTGCTCTAAGCGCAGGGAACGATTTTCTAAGAGCTCCACCTTTTCCAAAGCCTTCCGAAAGGCCTGCTGCTTTCCCTGAAAATCCTCTTTACTAAACAACTTTTCCTCATGGTTTCCAAAGGCATAGTAAAGAGGATATTTTTCTGCTAAAGCATACAGCAAACGGCAGGAATTTTCCACCTCATCTCTCTCCGCCGTTTTTTCTCCGGAATAGCTTATAGGAAAATCTCCCCCAATGAAAATCCATCGAGGCTTTAATTCCTCGATTTTTTTCAGTAAAAGGGCATTATCCTTTCCAAAGCTCTTGTCATGGAGGTCTGTCAGGAAGAGAAAACGATAGGCTTTATTTACTTTGTCAGTAGAAATCCTATACCTCTCCACTCTGAGTTGATTTCTTTCCCAGTGAGAATAGATAAGCAGGAGTATGGGGAGAATTAAGAGGAAAAGAAAAGTCATTTTGTCTATTCCTTTCTATACGAATCTGCATAGTAATGTTAAAATTATACAAGATAGAAGAATTCTTTATATTTTGTCTTCCTTTTCTCATTCTAAAAGGAGTATATGTGATTAGTTATGCCCCATTTTGGCGACTGATTGAACGAGAACAAGTGAGCCAATATCGTCTTATTCAAGACCACAAAGTTTCTGCCGCACTGCTGCATCGTTTGAAGAAAAACCTACCGGTCTCTACAGAAACCATACGACAGCTTTGCCTTTTGTTTTCCTGTACTGTTTCAGATATTATGGAAGTACGTCCTTAGAGACCGGGCATAGTCATATATGGTATTTTATCATAGGGAAAAGGTCTGCCAGAGAAGGAACTCTGACAGACCTTTTTCGTACATTTCTTTCAGAAAATGCGGTTTATCTATAGAAGCGTCTGCCTCTTAGGCTTCGGTGTGTCCTTCCTCTTTGCCCTCATTTTCCTCTGTTCCTTCTTTCAGCTCTGAAGAATTTTCCGGATTCTCTCCTCTTCCTTCCTTTTCCTTTACTTCGGCAAAGATCTTCATAAACTCTTTTCCGGTAATGGTTTCCTTCTCAATCAGGAACTTTGCAATCTCATCCAGAGCATAACGATTTTCCAACAAAATATTCTTGGACTCTTCGTAGCACTCCTTCAAAATGCGTGCCACTTCCCGGTCCACCTCTGTAGCGGTATCGTCTCCGCACTCTAAGACAGCCCGACCTCCCAGGTACATATTTTCCTGTCTGGCAAGTCCCATTAACCCGAACTTCTCGGACATACCGTACTGGGTTACCATCGCTCTGGCAATCTTCGTCGCCTTCTCAATATCATTGCTGGCTCCGGTGGTTACAGTTTCAAAAACGATCTCCTCCGCCGATCTGCCTG
>CALIEL010000298.1 GCA_938022235.1 Oribacterium parvum | reverse complement strand
CTCTGATGCAAGACGTCCGAGTGTCTTCCCCTCTGCATCTACTACGAACCACTTTCTCTCAATAGTAGAAGCCTTTGCTACGTATGAATTCATAACAACCTCCTATGTGTAGGCTACTTACTCTGGTCCAGTCAAGGGACTGATTTCAGTATTTAATGTAGCCCGGGCATTTGCCCTGCTTCTGTTCCGCTGTAATAACAGCCTTATCACTTTATAGAATTTCCCTTGTATTGTCAAGGCTTTTCTGCATTTTTCCGAGGATTTTCCAAGGATTTCCTAACGGTGCACATCCCTGCTTTTCTTTACGACAATTTTAGAAATATCCTCCGGAAAAAGAATTTTTCTTTAAATTTTGCAAAAAAGCATTCCCAAGTTCTTTTTTACCATGGTATCATAACACAAATTTTTCTTTCTGAGGAAAAAAGAAAAATTAGCGCCAGGGCTTCGGGAACCCCCAAGCCGACGAGGTAAACAGTCATCGAAAGATTCGGCGGATGCTGTTTCGGAGTAGTGCATCGTTAGGGAAAGAAAAAAAGCGAAATCAAAATCGTAACAAAAGCTTTCTCCGCACCGAAAACAATCAAATAGGAGGAATTTACAATGTGCGGTATTGTTGGTTTTGTTGGGCAGGGGAATACAAAGGATATTCTTCTGGCCGGTCTTTCCCGTCTAGAATACAGAGGCTATGATTCTGCGGGAATCGCTTTGTACTCTCAGCCTTTCACAGTGGTAAAGGCTGTAGGAAAATTAGAAGAATTAAAAAAGAAAGTTGCCTCTTCCAAGGAGTGTCAGCTTCCCTACTCTATGGGAATCGGCCACACCCGTTGGGCCACCCACGGTAAGGCCAGTGAAAAAAATGCCCACCCCCACCTGTCCATGCATAAAGAAGTGGTGCTGGTGCATAACGGGATTATTGAAAACTTTGCGGAGCTTAAGAATTTTTTACAGGAACAGGGTTATAGCTTCTACTCCGACACGGATACGGAGGTAGCGGTAAACCTGATCGAATATTATTACCGGAAGGATAAGGACATTTTAAAGGCTCTCTTCTCCGCACAAAAGGAGCTGAAGGGCTCTTATGCCTTTGCCATCATGTTCCAGGAGGATGAAAAGACTCTTTATGCCATGCGTAAGGACAGCCCTCTGATTGTGGGAAAGGGAGAAAATGCCTTTTATCTGGCTTCCGATGTTTCCGCCTTTTTGGACTATACCAAGGAAATCTATCCTGTGGAAAATCGGGAGATTCTAAGCCTTTCCGAAAAGGAAATCCATATTTACAATAAAAATGCCGAAGAAGTACAGCGTTCTTCCGCTATCGCAGAGCTGGATCAATGCCAGATTCATAAGGGAGAGTATCTGCATTTTATGGAAAAGGAAATCTTTGAACAGCCTAAGGTTGTGAAGGATACCCTGCTCTATGCCTGCAAGCAGGAAAATGAAGAGACTGCGGGAAATGCGGAAAATCCGGAATTTTCCTATGAAGCCTTCTCCATGACGGAAAAGGATTTTCAGGAAATTTCCAGAGTTCGGGTAATTGCCTGCGGTTCCGCCTACCATGCAGGATGGGTTTTAAAATCCGTTTGCGAAAGCCTGGCCAGAGTACCGGTTCAGGTGGAGCTGGCCAGTGAATTCCGCTATAACCACCCTATTTTGGAAAAAGGCGAACTGGTAATCAGCATCAGCCAGTCCGGAGAAACTGCGGATACCTTGGCTGCCGTAAAGGAAGCCAAGAAATTAGGGGCGAAAACCCTTTCCATCGTAAATGTGAAAGGCTCTGCCATTGCCAGAGAATCCGACTTTGTCTTTTACACCCAGGCAGGTCCGGAAATTGCGGTAGCCACCACCAAGGCCTACAGCTGTCAGCTTGCGGCAGGTTACATTTTCTCCCTGCTTTTGGCTAAGGCAAAGGGAAAAATCAGCAAGGAAGAGACTCGGAGCCTAACAGAAGAGCTTTTCCTTCTTCCGGGAAAGATTCAGCAATGTCTTTCCTTTGATCAGGAAATCCTTCCTATGGCAAAGGAACTAAAGGATGCGGATAATATTTTCTTCCTGGGAAGAGGGCTGGACTGGGCCATCTCCATGGAGGGCGCTTTGAAGTTAAAGGAAATCAGCTATATTCACTGTGAAAGCTATAGTAGTGGAGAATTAAAACACGGTACGATCAGC
>CALIEL010000297.1 GCA_938022235.1 Oribacterium parvum | reverse complement strand
ATTAGTCGGAGGATAGGCATGGCATATATTCCAAGAGCTATTTCGGATATTTTAAAAAGCAGGGTAAAAAACAGCAAATGTACATTGATTGTAGGGGCAAGACAGGTGGGAAAATCCACACTGGTAAAGCGGGAATTCCCTGAATTTAACCGAAGTAATTTTGATGATCGCTTAACCAGAGTGCAGGCCAAAGAGGAGCCTAAGCTTTTCTTTTTGAACAATCCCTGTCCCTTATTTATTGATGAGGTACAGAAGGAATCTTCCATTTTGGAAGAGATTAAATTGAAGGTGGATGATTCTGATGAAAGAGGACAATTTATCCTATCCGGTTCTCAAAAGCTGGAATTAATGAAAGGGGTAAGCGAATCTTTAGCAGGAAGAGTATCGGTCTATGAGTTATCCGGCTTATCCTTACGGGAGCTTCATCAAATCCGTTTCAACCGTCCCTTTGTTCCCAAAGAGGAATATATCAAAGAGCGAGAGCAGGAATTGAAAGGCTATGACAATATCTGGGAAATCATTCATCGAGGTTCTTATCCGGAGCTTTATGATATAGAGAGGGACTGGCAGGAATTTTATTCCTCCTATGTTGCCACTTATTTGGAAAGAGATATCCATGAACTGATTGCTGCGGATAGTATTACATTTACAAAATTCCTGACGGCGGTTGCGGCAAGAACAGGGGAGATGCTGAATTATAAGAACATTGCGGGAGATGTTGGCGTAAGTGAACCGACCATAAAAAACTGGATTTCTATTCTGGAAAGAACGGGAATCGTCTTTCTTTTACAGGCTTACAGTGCAGGTGCTTTAAACAGAGCCATCAAAACGCCGAAGCTTTATTTTCGGGATACGGGTCTTGCATGTTATTTGACCAGATGGTTAACTGCGGATGCTTTGAAAAATTCAGCAGTTGCCGGAAACATCTTTGAAACCTTTGTGGTGTCGGAGATTTTAAAATCCTATTCCAATGCAGGAAAAGACTACCGCTTTAATATCTTCTACTATAGAGGAAAGGATAAGAATGCTTCCGGTGAAAATGAAATCGACTTAATCATTGAAGAGGATGGAATCTTGTATCCGGTGGAAATAAAAATGTCGGGCAATCCTAAGGCTTCCATGGGAGCTACAAATCAAGTACTGGATAAGATCCCGGATAAAAAAAGAGGCATGGGAATCATCCTATGCCTTATTGATAAAAAGACCTATCTCAGAGAGAATTTATTGGCGTTGCCGATTGCTTATGTCTAGTGTAGAGATTATTACAAGTATCTCTTCTGTTTTAGGGAACTTTTTACGAATAAGAAATACATAAAGTTCCCTAAAGTAGACGCCGGAAGAGTAAATTCAGTGCTCCCCTCTACGCCGTAATCGATTGTTCGGCGTTCCACATGGCAGTATATTTACCGCCCAATGCCAAAAGTTTTTCATGGGTTCCGGATTCCACCACTTTTCCACCGGACAGCACGAGAATCTGATTCGCGTTTTTTATAATAGACAATGTGTGCGCAATCATTACAACGGTCTTGTTTTCTTGCAGAAGACTTATAATTGCCTGTTTTACAGCGAATTCATTCTCAATGTCCAAAGAGGCGGTTGCCTCATCAAGAAGCAGAATCGGGCTGTTTTTCAATATGGCCCGGGCAATAGAAAGCCGCTGCCGTTCACCGCCGGAAAGCAGATTTCCATTTTCACCGATAGGAGTATCATAGCCTTTTTCCATTTTGCGGATGAACAGGTCACAGTTCGCTTTTTGGCAGGCGGTTTCAATTTCTTCATCGGTAGCGGAAGGTTTTGCATGGCGTATATTTTCCCGAACTGTATCATTAAACAGGAAGGTGTCCTGATCCACCAAGGAGATGCTATCCAGCACATCTTCCGCATTGA
>CALIEL010000296.1 GCA_938022235.1 Oribacterium parvum | reverse complement strand
GTGTGGAAAGTTGAACGCACTTTTTCCACTTTGCACACTATCTCAGAGAGGGATTCAAGATGAACAGGTTATTTGTTATTTACTTTACTTAAAAAAATTATGGTATTTCTATATGAATATCTAATTCCGATAGGAAAAAACTTTGCATATTGTATCCATTATGAAAGAGGAAAATGAAAACATCTTGCACTTTGCTTGTGGGAAATGTAAAATTAGCTTTCGTGAACCTGAGATTGCTGGAGAAAAATGACAAAAAAATAGCATAGAAAATATTTTTAGCTTTATTTTGAAAAATACTTGCAATCACGGAGAGAGTGCCTATAATCTCAAAGGTACTTGAGAGTGAAGAAAGGGGGAAAACCATGGAAAAGCTTGCAGCATCCCTGCTGGAAGAGCTGAATGTGGAAACTGTCTTTACAATTCCGATTTTTGGAGGAATTCCTGTTTCCGAATCTGTTGTGGTGACTTGGATTATCATGGCGGTGATGATATTTGGCGCTTACCTGTTGGGTAGAGATTGCAAGGTTCGTACACCGGGGACGAGACAGCAGGTCGCAGAATTGATTGTGACTAAGCTGGACAAGTTCATGGAAGGCAATCTGGGAGAAGAGGGCAAGCAATACGGTACGTATCTGGCTGTGGTATTGATTTTTATCGGTATAGCCAACCTCTTCGGTGTTTTCGGCTTTAAGCCGCCCACAAAGGATTTTAATGTTCCTGTGGCGCTGTCCCTGATGAGCATTATTCTTGTGGAAGTAGCAGGAATACGTGCCTTCGGTACCGGAGGCTGGGTAAAGCGTTTCGCACAACCCATTCCCATTATGACGCCGATTAATATCCTGGAGGTCTTTATCAGACCATTATCCTTGTGTATGCGTCTCTTTGGAAATGTATTAGGAGCCTTCGTTATTATGGAACTGGTGGAACTGGTGGTTCCGGTAGGAGTTCCGGCAATCCTGTCTTTGTACTTTGACCTCTTTGACGGTCTGGTACAGGCGTATGTTTTTGTCTTTTTAACATCGCTTTATATTGCGGAAGCGGTAGAGTAGAGTGGAGTAGTGTAGGTCGCAGTAAAAATGGTCGCTTAGCGACAGAATGGAGAGAAAATTATGGTAGCATTAGGAGCAGCAATTGCAGCATTGGCATGTCTTGGAGCAGGATTAGGCATCGGTTTGGCAACAGGAAAGGCAACAGAGGCGGTAGCAAGACAGCCGGAAGCCAGTTCAAAGATTATGACCATCCTCTTACTGGGTTGTGCTTTGGCCGAGGCAACAGCCATCTATGGTTTCGTTATCGGACTTATGATCATCCTCTTCTTAAAGTAAGGAACAGGTTTTGGAATCGAAGGAGGGAAAACGATGCTTAGTCTCAATCTAAGTAGTATTATTTTTACAGTCATTAATTTATTGGTGCTGGTTTATTTTGTGCATCGCTTTCTGTTTAAACCTGTTCGTGCCGCTTTGAAGGCAAGACAGGACGAACTGGACACTTCTTATCGAGAAGCGGAAGAGGCCAATACAAAGGCCAGAGATTTGAAACAACAGTATGAAGACAGCATGGCAAAGATTGATACGGAACGGCAGGAAAAGTTAGAGGCTGTTCGTTTGCAGGCGTCTTCTGAATACGATGAAATCATCGGAAATGCCAGGGAGAAGGCAGATAAGATTATCGCGGAAGCCAAGATAGAGGCTCAAAGACAGGCTGAACAGAAGCAACACGAAATGGAAGAAGAGGTGGCTATGCTTGTGGCAAAGGCTGCCTATAAGATTGCAGCCAGCAAGGATTCCGTGGAAAACAATCAAAAGCTGTATGATACCTTCCTAGAAGATGCGGAGAAGAAGGAGTAAGGACTATGCTGCAAAAAGTGGTAGAGTATGCAAAACAGCTTTTCAGAATGCGCGTTCCGAAAAGCGTTATAGAGGAGACCAGTCGGATTTTTGAAGTTTTACCGGAGACGGCAGGACAGCTTTCCGACGCCACAATACCTTTGGAAAAGAGAATGTCTATCATCGATAGCATTTTCCCTACGGAAGTTAGGGATACCTTGAAGGTACTGTGCAATGACGGCCTTCTCAGTGCATGGGGTGAGGTGGCAGAGGAGTATGAAAAAATCTCCAATGAAGAATCCACCAAATTAAAAGTACATCTTCGGTATGTAACCAAGCCGGAGGAAGAACAATTAAAGAGAATTCGGGAATTTGTTTATAACAAATATCATTCCCGGAACATTGAAGTCGTATTGGAAGAGGACGAGAGTCTGGGAGGCGGATTTATCCTGGAGGTAGGCCATGACCAGTATGATTGGAGTACCAAGGGAAGACGAGAGCAGTTTTTGGAGGAAATGCAGAATAAACGTTTCTCCAACAGCCAGCAGGATATTATCAGCATTTTACAAAGCTCCGTAGAGGACTTTGATTTAAAGGCGGAGAAGAAAGAAATCGGTTTTGTCAGCTCTGTAGGTGACGGTATCGTTATCATCAACGGACTGGATCATGCTATGTACGGAGAAATCGTTGTCTTTGACAACGGTGTTCGGGGTATGGTACAGAACATTGAAAGAAACCGAATCGGTGTTATCCTCTTCGGTGATGAAGAAGGAATCATCGAGGGAAGCAGAGTGGTACGAAGCAACAAGATGGCGGGAATTCCTGTGGGAGACGCTTATCTTGGCCGTGTGGTAGATGCCTTGGGAGCGCCCATTGACGGAGAAGGTCCGATTAACACGAAGGAATATCGCCCCATCGAGGAGCCGGCCCCCGGAATCATTGACAGAAAGTCCGTTAATGTTCCCTTACAGACCGGAATTCTGGCCATTGACTCCATGTTCCCCATCGGTAGAGGACAGCGTGAGCTGATCATCGGAGACCGTCAGACCGGAAAGACCTCCATTGCCATAGATACCATCTTGAACCAAAAGGGAAAGGATTGTATCTGTATTTATGTTGCTATTGGACAGAAGGAATCCACCATCGCTTCTTTGGTGGAGAACTTAAAGAAAAATGAGGCCATGAGCTATACCTGTGTGGTAGCGGCTACAGCGGCGGATCCGGCACCGATTCAGTACATTGCCCCCTATGCGGCAACTTCCTTGGCAGAGTACTTTATGTACCAGGGAAGAGATGTACTGATTGTTTATGATGACCTTTCCAAGCATGCCGTAGCCTACCGTGCCCTGTCTCTTCTTTTGGGAAGAGCACCCGGACGTGAGGCTTATCCCGGAGACGTTTTCTATCTCCATTCCCGTTTGCTGGAGCGTTCCTGCCGTTTGTCCGACGCTTTGGGAGGAGGTAGCATTACCGCCCTTCCCATTATCGAGACTTTGGACGGAGACGTTTCCGCCTATATTCCTACCAACGTTATTTCCATTACCGACGGACAGATTTTCTTAGAAAGTAACCTTTTCTTTGAGGGACAGAGACCTGCGGTAAATGTAGGACTTTCCGTATCCCGTGTGGGTGGTGCAGCCCAGACCAAGGCCATGAAGAAGGCGGCAGGTTCCCTGCGTATCGACTTGGCACAGTATAGAGAAATGGCGGTATTTACCCAGTTCTCTTCGGATTTGGATGAAAGTACCAAGACTCAGCTGGAACAGGGAGCGATTTTAATGGAGCTGTTGAAGCAGCCCCTTGGCCGTCCCCTTTCTTTGGGAGAGCAGGTAGTAACTTTGGTGCTTGCCCTTCATAAAGAATTCCTGGGTACAGCGAAGAAGGATGTGAAGGACTTACAGAATAAAGTTTTGGCCTTCTTTAACGAGCAGGAGGGAGATTTAATCAGGAACATAGAGATTTCCGGCCTTTTGCAGGAAGATATGGAACAGCGGATTATTCAGCTCTACCATGATTTTCTGAAGAAGGAAGAGGAAAAGCTTTCATAAAGGAGGCAGACCTTGCCTACAACAAGAGAATTACGAGACCGAATCCACAGCATTGATAACACCATGAAGATTACCAATGCGATGTATTTGATTTCCAGTACAAAGATGCGTAAGGCCAGAGCGGGTTTGATGCAAACCGAGCCTTACTTCTATACCCTGCAGTCTATGATGGCCAGAGTTATGCGACATTTGCCGGAGGATTATACCCACCCTTATTTGGATCTTCGAGAGGGGGTAACCAACGGTCAGGGAACGGTAGCCATTATCTGTGTGACCGCGGATAAGGGACTGGCAGGAGCTTATAACCACAACGTTATCCGGAAAACGGAAGAGCTTTTAGCGAAGTATCAAAACTATCGGCTTTTTGTGGTAGGAGAGATGGGAAGAAGCTATTTTCACAGCAGAAACATTCCCATTGAAGAGGCCTTTCATTACACCGCTCAGAATCCTACCCTGCACAGAGCCCGAGTGATTACCCGGAAAATGATGGAATTTTTCGAGGATAAGGAGATTGACGAACTGCATATCGTTTTCACCAGAATGAAGAATTCTTTGGAAATGGAATGTGAGGAGGAACAGCTTCTTCCTTTGGATAAGCTTCATCCGGTGTTTGTTAAGCTACCTATTACCGCAAACTATGAAGCCTTTAATATTTTTCCGAACACGGATGCTTTGATTGACAATGTTATTCCGGATTATATTAATGGTTATATTTACAGTGCTTTGGTGGAGGCCTTTTGTGCGGAGCAACAGGCCAGAATGACCTCCATGGATGCGGCAAACCGAAACGGAAATGAGCTGAAGCAAAAGCTCCGTATCCAGTATAACCGTGCCAGACAGGCACAGATTACCCAGGAAATCACGGAGATAGCCGCAGGTGCCAAGGCGCAGAAGGCGGCCAAAAAGAAAAATAAACAAGAGGTTTGATTGTATAAAGAGAGGAGAAGGGGGAAATGCAGACAGGAAAAATTGTCCAGGTTATGGGACCTGTTGTGGATGTGGAGTTTATGGAAGCCCCGCTTCCCAAGATTAAGACCGCCATGGTGGTAGATAACCACGGCGTAACAGGAACCATGGAGGTAGCTGAGCATTTAGGAGAGAATACCGTCCGTTGCATCATGCTGGCCCCCAGTGAGGGATTGGAAAGAGACATGGAGGTCCGTTCCACAGGAAAGGGAATTTCCGTTCCGGTGGGAGAGCAGACTCTCGGTCGTCTCTTTAATGTATTGGGAGAAACCATTGACGGAAAGGATCCCATTACCGATGGAGAGGAATGGGAAATTCATAGAAAACCGCCTGCTTTTGTGGATCAAAGCCCGGTGCAGGAGGTATTGGAAACCGGAATCAAGGTTATTGACCTGATTGCTCCCTATGCAAAGGGCGGAAAGGTCGGTCTTTTCGGAGGAGCCGGAGTAGGAAAAACCGTCCTGATTCAGGAGTTGATTCGAAACGTGGCAACAGAGCACGGCGGATACTCCATTTTCACCGGAGTAGGAGAGCGTTCCCGTGAGGGTAATGACCTCTATATGGAAATGACGGAATCCGGCGTTATTAAGAACACTGCGCTGGTATTCGGACAGATGAACGAGTCTCCCG
>CALIEL010000295.1 GCA_938022235.1 Oribacterium parvum | reverse complement strand
AAATGGGCTTAGAGGAGCTACGAAAACGGCAGATTAGCCAACTTTCCGGAGGGCAGAAGCAGAAGGTATTTCTGGCGAGAGCCCTGGCGGAGGAAGCCAAACTCTTCCTATTAGATGAACCCTTCGCTGCCATTGACCAAAAAAGCGAGCGAAGTATCACGGAAAAGCTGAAGGAATTCAAGAAAATGGGAAAGACCATCCTCTGCATCCACCACGACCTGAGCCGTTTGCAGGAGAACTTTGATTATGTCCTGTGGATTAAGGCTGGAAGCTACGGCTTCGGAAGGGCGGCCGAGGTTCTGACCCCTGAAAATGTGGAAGCCATTTTCTCCTGCTAAACCATGCTTGCATAAGAAAAATTGCTATTTCCCCATAAGAGGCTTGTTCTATAAAGGGGATTTCCCGGTTCAGCAAGCTTCTTCATAGAAAGCGAAAGCCTATGTTCTTTTTATCCTACGATTTCTTTGTGATTGCCCTCCCCCTGGGGGTGCTGGCTTTCAGCACCGCCCTCATCGGAGGAATCCTTCTCTACAAAAAGCAAAGCCTGCTGGGAGATGCTCTGGGACACGGCACCTATCCCGGCGTCATTCTGGCCTACATGCTCTTTGCCACCAAATCCCCGAAAATCCTGGCCTTGGGCGCATCATTTACAGCCTTTTGTACCCTGCGAATCATTCAAAGTCTCTCGAAGGGAGAGCAGGGGATGCGAGGAGAAAGCGCTCTGGCTCTAAGCCTAAGCGGGATGTTCGGACTGGGCATGGTCTTAAAAACAGTTATCACGGGAAATCCCCACTTTGCCAAAGACTCCCAATCCGGCCTGAAAAGCTTTCTCTTCGGCTCCGCGGCCTTCCTGCAAAAAGAAGATTTTGTCCTGATTCTCACCTGGAGCCTGTTCAGCCTGAGCCTTTTCTTCCTATTTAGAAGGGCATTTCGCCTGTATTGCTTTGATCCGGAGTACGGAGCGTTTCTGGGTATGGAGGAGGGAAAAATGCATATCCTGCTCTGGTTTCTTCTGATTCCCCTCCTTGCCCTTGGCATCAAGATGCTGGGGGTGCTTCTGATGGCATCCTTTTTGGTTCTGCCAATGCTTTTTGCCCGAGAACTCTCCGAAAGGAGACCCGTCATTTTCCTGCTGGCAGGACTGCTGTCTCTCTTCTATTCCTTGCTGGGAACGGGACTAAGCCTGAGATACAAGGGCTTTTCCACCGGAGCCGGCATCATCGTGCTGATGGGAGGAAGCCTTACGGTGCATCTTTTCTTAAAAGAGCTCCGTGCCGGCATCCAAGCCCCGCGCCACAAAACATTGTCCTGAAACTACTGAAAAGTTTCTTCCTAATAAGAAAGGAGTGCCATGCCGGAAATCTGTTTGGTCTTTCTTCTCTGCGCGATAGCCACGGGCATGCTCAGTCCCTATGTCTATTACCGAAATTGCAGTATGTCCATAGATGCCCTGTACCACACCTCACTACTGGGCATCGTCCTAAGCTTTAGCTTCATCAAAGACCTGTCCTCCCCCCTTCTGATTCTGGGTACAGGCCTATTCGCCCTCTTCACCTTTTATTGCATAGAACTGCTACAGGAGAAGCTTCGTTGGAAAAGAGAGGAGAGCCTGGGCTTTCTCTTTCCCCTCTTCTTTGCTCTGGGTATACTCCTATTAAGCCTATACTACCGAAACGTCCATTTGGACACGGATATGGTGCTGATGGGAAATCCCTTCTTGATTCCCTTCCAAAGAAGTCTGGGGATGCCGGTGTCTTTTTGGAAAATGCTATTCTGCCTGCTCTTAAACACCGCCTTTCTGCTCATCAGCTACCGTCCCATGAAGAAGCTGCTCTTTGAAGGAGAGGAAGCGGGGCAAATGTCAAAAAGCCAAAGACGTCTCCACTACGCCCTGCTTTTTTGCATCGTCATCACAAGCATATCCTCCTTCGATACGGTAGGAGGAATCCTGACCATTTCCCTCTTTGTGGCTCCCATCGCCGTGGCAAGATTATACAGCAGGAATCTGCGGGACTGTATTCTCTACAGCATAGCCTTTGCCCTGCTACACGCTGTACTGGCACTGATTCTTTCCTTCCGCTTCAATATCTCCCTCTCCGGATGCTGTGCCTTTGTCGGCATGCTGGACGGTTTGATACAGCAATATCTGAAGAAAACAAAGCGAAAGGGAGTTGCTATTCCTATAAAAGCAAAGTGATTTGCCATCAAAGCGAAGTGATTTCCTATAAAAGGGAGCTGCCATAGGCTATTTTCACAAAGCAAAAAACTTGTTATTTAAGAATATTGCTTAAATAAATGGTGTGAAAATATTAAAATGGGGAATAATGACGGAAACGCTTGCGTTTTATTTAGAAAGGGTTTATATTCCCTGTAATGGAGAAGAAAAAAATTGAATAATTGCGACTATGCAACACAGAAAAAGAAAGGAAGAGGTCTGTAGTAAGAGTCTATACAGGAGGCCAGATGACACAGAACCGGGAGGACTACATCAAAGCGATTTTTAAGATTGCTGAACGCGAAGGAGAGGCCAGTAATCAGAGAATTGCGGATAGTTTGGGAGTTTCCAGGGCATCAGCATCAGAGATGGTGAAGAAACTGATTCAAGAAGGTTTTGTAGTAGCAGAGGGGAGACAGCTATCCTTGAGCGCAGAGGGAGAGCGGATCGCCAGACGCATTTTAAGCAGACACCGTTTGTGGGAAAGCTTTTTGATGACCAAGCTTCAATATGAAGAAGCGGAAGTCCACGAACAGGCGGAGCAGCTGGAGCACATCAGCGATGAGAAGCTGATAGAACGTTTGAACGCATATTTACATTTTCCAAAGACCTGTCCCCACGGGGCAATCATCTATGAAAATGAAGACAAGGCGTAAGAACTCTTTTTTGTGCGCGTAAATATAGGGAGAAAGGACTTCTTCCGAATATTTTGCGCGAAAATACAGCTGAGAAGAAAAAGAAACAAGAAAAAACTAAAAAAATATTAAGAAATTTTGCACAGAAAATCGAAGGAACGAGAAGATATTTAAAGCATTTTGAATAGGCGAGAAATAGGATAAAACGGGAAAAACCCTTTTCATGACATTTAAAGGGCCTTTCGCGCAAAGTCTATTGAAATAAAAACTGCTTTTGCTAGAATACGGGATACAGAGAAGGAACGCCCGCAACATCGAGCCTGAACTGTACTGAGTAAGAATAAGGAAAGAAGATTCTAAGAAAGTGGAAAAGCAATCTTAAAGGAAACTTCCGGAAAGTCTAAGAAAGCCTGAGAACTTTTCGAAAGTCCGAAAGAAAGCTTTCGGATTCTTTCAAAGAATTGTAAACCCAACAGTACGAAAAAGGTGGTCGATGGCATGAAGAATTATCGTAGAAATAATTATATAGGGAAGATGAAGAAGGGATTTAAGCAGAAGTTATCCTTGCTGATGATCGCTTGTCTTTTGTTCACCGGCTATCGTGGACTTACCATTTCCGGACGAGCAGATTCCTCTCATACCGAACAGAATAACGAAATCGAAGTAAGCGGAACCCAGATAAAAGTACAGCTCCTTGGCGCGGATCTTCGGAGAGCGGCTACAGAAGCTATCCTGAAGGGCGAGAAAGTGGGGAAGAGCAATCTCCGTTCCTACAGCAAGGATCAGGAACTGGCGACAGAGTTCGAAGAGTACTTTGACGGAGAGAAAGAGATTTACAACATTCCTCTGAACAGTATCGCCGAGAACCTGGAAGAAAGCCTGAACGCTGAAGAAGCCGGCTTACAGATTTATGTAGAAAGAGATGCGAAGAACTTAGACAGACTGGTTCGTAAGGAAAGTAAAGAAAGCTTACTGCTCTATAGCAAGGAGAGCGCAGTAGCAGGACTTCTTCCCAAGAAAGAAGAAGCAACAACAGTTTCCTTAACAGAAGAGAAAGCATCTGACAGCAACCTTGAAAGAAACACAGAGTTAACTGGAAGCGAGCTCATCACCTTCGTGTATGAGAACAAGTCTACAGAAAAAATGACTTTCCAGCTCTCTGTTGATGGCAATAAATATCCGAAAGTAACCGTAGCTTCTAAGACAAGCCTGTTCAAGAAGTTCTTGGGCGATGCCAAGAAAGCACAGGCAGAAGCCAAGAATGCCAAGGATGCAGAAGCTAAGGATGAAAGCACAGAAGTACAGACTGTAGGAGCTTCCAAGGCAGAAGAGAGTTCTGCCGAAGCTAAGCAGGAAGTAGCAGAAAGCAAAGCAACTGAAGAAACTAAAGCTACAGAAGAAAGCAAGGCTTCCGAGGAAGCACGTAAGGATGATTCCGAAGTAGCAATCGTAAGTACCGCTGCAGAAGCAGTAGCGGAATCCACTGAAGCTAAGGCTGAGGTGAAGACAGAAGCTTCCGAGGAAGCAACAGAAGCTAGAGTAGAAGCTACTGAAGCGATAGTTAAAGAAACAGCAGCTAAAGCTGAGACAGCTCAGGCTGAAAAGGCAACAGAAGCACAGAAAGCAGTTGTAGAAGACAGCAGTCTTCTGAAAGATGTCACAGAGCACAGTGAAGAAATCCTTCCTGAATTACAATCTATTCGTTTTACCCAGTACAGCTTGAATGAACTTGGTAGAAAGAGCCAGAACGTAGAAATTGAAGGATTCGGTAACGTACAAGTATTCTACGACGAAGCGGCATTTGATGGCGATGTAGTATTAGAAGCAAAGCGTCTCTTCAAGCCGGAAGAAGAAACAGAAGGAGAAAAGCTTTCCGAAGAGCAGGTTAAGGTTCTGAAGGAGTATTCCATCTACGACGATGCAGCAAGCTTGGATATCCGCTTTGTGGATAAGAAAGACAGTGCTGTAGAAGTAGAGCCAAAGTCTCCGGTATCTGTAAGAATTACTATTGATAAAAAAGTTTTACCTGAAGATGCGTCTTCGGATACAATTGCTATTCATCATTTGGTTGAAAATAATGAAACCAAAGAAATTGAAAAAGTAGATACGGTAGTTCAATCTAATAATTCAAAAAATCTTATTTTAACGGATGACATTACTAACACTGATGAAGTAGAAAAATCAACAAGTACCTTGAAAACAGAAGATGATACCAAAGGTGAAACAATTACTAAAGAGTTTACAGTAGATTCCTTCTCTTTGTATCAAATCACTTGGAAAGCCGATGCAAAGGGTGGCCTCTGTGATGCTGCAGTTCCGATTCGTTTCCATTATGTAGATAAAAACTTTAACGAAATTGGTCCAACTACACGCGTAGATATTAGTGCAGTGGGTGCAAAATGGCACAGAGATGAAGAAGATACTTTTACCGATTTTCAAGATGGTAATAAAGTAAAATATTATGTAAATTTTGCAGATGCAGAAAAAAGGCGCCAGTATATCGATCATAATGAACTCGGAAGTGATGTTTACTATGATAGATCCACAAAAACAGGGAAAGCAAAAAAAGATTTCTACGGGTATGATTTCTTAGAAGTATATCCATATAATCCTAAAAGAGACAATATGGATATATGGAAGCATGGTAAAGATGAAGATTACTTTACAATTAACTGGTCATATGGTCCGGATGATGGAGATTTTCGTAAAGGTCTTGAGAGGATTGATAACACGGGATATACCTTATCTACAATTTTACCAGGCGTGAGTACTCCAAGATATACTTGGTTTACTAAGGATAAGGGAGAGCCAGCTATAAGATTGTGTGAAACAAATGACTTCTACTTTGTTTATGATACGAAAAGCAAAAAAGCTGACCAGAGAGAAGAAGAGCCTCGTAATGAGAAGTATATTAAAGATAATCTTGATGGAACTTATGACTTGACCTTAACAGGACAAGTAAGTAAAAAGAAAGAAAAGCTGGATATCATCTTTTTGCTGGATTCAACTAAAAGTATGAATTCTTCTTTTGAAAAAGATATTACAAAAGAAAAATCAAAGAATCCCGCAGCATTGGGAACCAGTAAGAAAGAAGTAACAAAAAGATATTTAGTATCCTTAGTAGAAAATTTATCTAAGAATTCAAATTATGACCTGCAGTATGCATTGGTAGGATTTGGAGGTGAAAGAACAGAAAAAGATGAAGGAGGAATTGTTTACGCGGGCAATGAGCCAAATGTAATAACAAAACTTAGCGATGCTAATGGTAAAATGACTATTACAGATACAGCTTGGAACGATACTACCCATGTATATGGATTTACTTCTTCTGCTGAAAGATTTAAGGAGAATTTAGAAAGACTACCGGAGTCCAATTCTGAGAATACTGGAACAAATTACACAGCGGCAATAGAAGGCTTGAAATACTTATTGAAAGACGAAACTGACTCTTTAATTACAAGCAGAATAACAAATGTTTCAGGCAATCTATCAAACAATGGAAGAAGAATAGATGCAAAAAAGATTGTAGTAATGATCTCTGGTACAGATCCAACGTACGGCTACGTTAGAGAAGATGGCGAATATGACGATACATACATCACGGATAGAGTTACGAAAATAAGACCATCTCGATCTTCCGGCGTTCATTTCCACACAAATTTTAAAGCAGGATATTCCTATGGGAATGGTCAATACTTTAGTCGAGTGGGATTAAATCAGGCTAGAGGTATTCTTTCAACACTAGATGGATATGCAGCTTTCTATTCTGTAGGAATTGGAAATACTGAAAATTGGAAGCACTTAAAAGAATTGACACAAGCACATGGCCATGATCAGAGGACAGATACATGGGCACACATGGGTACGAAATTTATTCGTGCTAAGTCTGCTCTGGCAGAAGGAGCGGACAGTGAGGTGTTTGATGGTAAGGATCCTGCCACACTGTTAAGTAGCTTTAGTGAACTTGAAAGAAGAATAGCTCCAAAGGTAACAGATTTTACAATTACGGATACCTTAAGTGAGAACGTAACCTTAGTAAAGAACAAAGAGCTAAAAGCAGAAGTCTATAAAATGGAGGACAATGGGGTAGAGGTTGCAGAAGGACCGTTAGATAAGGACCAGATGAAAGATTTGGGATTAAATGGATTTAATCTAACAAAGCCGGATCCGAGTTTAGAAGATGGCGGAGTAATTCAGTTAAAAACAATTCCATCGGACTTCAGTTTACCCGCAGGCTATGAAATTAGACTGACTGCTACAATTAAACCAAGTGCTAAGGCTTATGAAAAGCTTAAGGAAAGCCGGGCAAATAAAGACAAAGGAGATCCACGCACTGACTTACAAGACATATACAGTAAAGAAAATATTCAATTACCATCTGAATTTTCTAATGCTGCAATGTATGGTACTTCTGCAGGTAAGTTTGGTTTATACACAAATAAAGAAGCCAAATTTACTTATAAGTGGAATGGAAAAGACAAAGAGAGGCCTTATAAAAAGCCGATTCTTAAGCCCTATCCAAAAGGATATTTAAGAATCAATAAGTTTTTCGAAGGATTTGATTCAAAGCTGTATAGAACTAGTACTGGAGAATGGACTAATTTAGGAAAAGCAGTTTTAAAGAAAATCTACTTTGACATCTACCGCAAAGATGCAAATGAAGAAAAATTAATTGGAACAATAAACTTAGGAGATGATACATGGCTTAATGATAGTCAGGCTTTCAGACAAGGTAAGGCTTATCAATTGAATGGACTTGATATTTATATAAATAAAATTAAGCCCGATGAAACAAGAAATACATTCCAAATCACAATAGACAACCTTCCTATGAACAAGGAATATAAAGTTGTTGAAAGAGTTGTAGATCAAGAAAGTGTTCTGAAAGAAAGTCTTGAAGATTTAATTGGATACAAGTACAAAGATGTAAAGCATGGGGATAGAACTCAGAAATATAATCTTATTACTGGAGAAGGACAATCCTATGAATTTACGAACGTGTACGATAAAACCGAAAATCCTAAGAAGAAAGTTGTTGTTCAAAAAGAAGTAAGAGAAATGGGATTACCAGCTTTTACACAGGCTGAGCAAGAAAGAGGATTTGATTTTTACTTAGCGTTAAAAGACGATTCTGGAAGACAGTTAACTGAAGAACAATTAACTACCATCAGAAATGGATTTGACGAACAACTAAAAAGTAAAATTAGTATTACGACAATTCAGGATATTGAAATAGGAAGTACTAAGCAAATTTCAGTTTTTCACTTTAAACTACGTCACAATACCCAAATCGAGATTCCGTTGGATGTTAATACACAATACAATGTAATCGAGAAAAAAGAAGTTGACTATAATAAAGCTGAAATTAAAACAAAGAAAGGTGAGGATGGAGAAGAGGTAAGATGTGATGTTATTACAAGAAATGGAGTTCAATTTAATTGTACGGGATATTTAACTAAGCCTAAAGAATTTACGAAATTTATTAATCCAAAGAAATTTCCAATTCCAACTGGCGTCGTAAGAGACATCACTCCATACCTTTTTGGAATCTTCGGATTTGTAGCAATGGCAGGGGCATACCTCACCATTAGCAAAAAAAGAAGAGAAGTATAAGACTCCTCTTCAGCACATTCTCAATTAAACATTCACCCGCTTCTGCTACAGATACATCTGTTGCAGGACAGAAGTTGGAAAAGAACTTCGTAACAGAAGACCGACGAAAGGAGTTGAAATGGCGACTCCTGCGTCACTACAACAGCTGCATCTGTAGCAGAAGCGGACTGAATAATTGCCTTTAGATACACTATCGGCAAAGACAAAACAAATATAAGTCTTTTTTCTTAGGAAAAAGAAAGGAGGTTCAGACATGGTACGGCATGGTAAATTGGCGAGGGAACGCCCACGGAGCCGAAGGATGTATCTCGATACAACGTGAGCTGAAACTCAACAAGTAACTTTAATAATTTGAAGGGTCGCTCCTTCTCATTATAAATCACACAACGTTTCTACTATTTTTTAAAAAGGAGAACAAGATGAGAAAGAATTTAAACAGACTTGCAACTCTGGCATTATCCGGAATGATGGTAATGTCTATGGCAGTACCTGCTATGGCTGCACAGAATTTTGACCAGCCGGTAATCAACAAGGTACTTTACACTGATGGACATACTTATGCACCAAATACTGAATTTACATTTGATGTAACATATGATTCATCTGTTACATCCTTCAAGAATGGTACTTCAACTGTTACCCTTAGCACACCAAAGGATACTGCAGAGAACTCTGCTGTAACAGTTAATCCAATCAGATTTAATCCTGCAGATGATCAGTTGGGAATCAGGTTAGATGAACATGGAAATGTTTTCAGAAAGTCCGGTGCTATCAATGTTAACCTTGATAAGTTTCCTGGAGAAGGTTATTACCTATTCAATTTAAAGGAGCATAAGGGAACTTATGAGGGTATCAGATATGATGAGCATGATTACAAGCTCTTAGTAATCATCTACAAGGATGAGGCTGATAATGACAAGTTAAAGTCCAAAGTAGTAGTTAGCAGAGTTGGTGAAAACAATACCAGCGTTAAGACCTCTTCTATCGGAAACAACTATGGTAGAGAAGAGGTACCACCTGAGAATCCGGAAAATCCTCCTGTAACACCACCTGAGACTCCAGAGAATCCTCCTATCACACCGGATACTCCGGATAAGGATACTCATGATGTATTAATCAAGAAGGTTGTTAAGGGTTCTATGGGTAACAAGTCTATGACCTTCGACTTTGAGATTAAGATTGAGAGTGATACGCTTGGTGATAAGAAAGGTCATGAGTACTATGAAGTAACCGGTGAGAATGTTGCAGCTGGAACATTTATCGAGTCTGATGTAAAGGATGCAAAGGTTTTCCACGTTAAGGACGGTGGAGAAGGAATTCGTATTTGGGGACTTACTAATGGAGATAAGATTACTGTTAAGGAGGCTAACGGTACAGGTTATACAATGTTAGTAAAGACTGAGACTCCTACTCTTATCACTGGCCTTACCGATGCAGATCAGGATGTAACAGCTAGCTACACTACAGTTTTCAATGCAATCCATGATGATGCAAAAGTTACAGTAACCAACAAAAAGGATGCTATTACTCCTACCGGTATTGTTATGAATGTTGCTCCATACGCTATGATGCTTGCAGTAGCTGGCGGATTAGGTGTAGTATTCATGAACCGCAAGAAGGAAGAGGAATAATTCTTTCTGACTTATAATGTTTTCAGAATATGGCGTTAACTTACCGTAGAGCATAAATTCTTCTTCTCCAAAAATAGCGCGAAAGTAAGAGAACAAGATATTTTGAATCAGTATCAAAATCTCCGGGTGGCTCTGCCACCCGGAAGAGATACTGGAAACCGTATGTAGATTGGTTTTTTGAAAGCTTCAAGAAACCCATGTACACACGGTGTACAGTAGGAAAAGGAGTGGAAAGGACAAGGAATGAATACAGCAGCAAAAGCCGCTAGAGCCGGAGATAAAGTATTATCAGTCCTGGCGATTGTCCTCATGGTTACCATGTTGGCCTTTGGTGGATACTCTCTTTGGGACACCTACATTACGATGTCAGGTGCTTTTCTAAATGGAGATTTACTAAAATATAAGCCTTCAGTAGATAATCCGGAATATACCAGATTAAGTCTGGAAGAACTTACTAAGATTAATCCGGATACAAGAGGCTGGATAACCATTGATGGAACCCACATTGACTACCCCATGGTTCAGGGAAGAGACGACATGGAGTATGTAAACAAAAGTGTCACCGGTAATTTTTCATTATCCGGAGCAATTTTCTTAAGTGCCTATAATCAGGCAGATTTTTCAGACCCCTATATGCTTACCTATGGACACCATATGGATAACGGGGGGATGTATGGAGATGTGATGGAGTATGTTCACAAGGATTACTTTGATAAGCATCTTACTGGAAATCTATTCATGCCGGATGGTAGAGCGCGGAAGATGGAAGTATTTGCTGCTATTGAATGTGATGCATATGACAACATGATTTATAGCACTGAAGACAAAAAGGGACACATTATGGAACTGGTGGAATATCTGAAAAAACATTCCACAAACTTTAGAGATATCGGGATAAAGGAAAGTGACCAGATTATGGCTCTCTCCACCTGTGTATCACTGGAAACAAATGGTAGGGTTGTTGTATTAGCAAGAGTAAACCCATAAGGGAGGAAAACGGAAATGAAAGCAAAAGACATTTTAATAAAGGCTGGTACAGTATTATCAGCGGTGCTATTCCTTTCCGCAGGATTGGGATTCTCATCCCAGGCAGCTGCGCAAAGTGCAAGCTTAAAGATTCCGGTAAAGATTAGCACATCAGGCGCTGCACCGGAGGAAACCTATACAGTTACGATTGAAAGAGATCCTTCCAATCCAAACGCTCCACTGCCTTCACCGAACCAGGTTAGCGTTACAGGAAACGGAGCTAAGGACTATATCCTGGAATTTCCGGAAATTGTATATACCACAGAAGGCGACTATAAGTATACAATTAAGCAGACTGTAGGAACACAAAGCAATTTCACCTACGACAGCAGAACCTATACACTTTTGGTAAAGACCACGGAAATTACAACAGATGCTAGTGGAAATGCGGTTTCTCCCTATATCTTACCGGTATTCTGGGTAGGAACAGGAGAAAATACTGCAAAGCACGGTGATATTTCCTTCTATAACCGTTATAACAGAGGCGGTGGTGGAAATCCTCCTAGCCCGAATCCAGGTCCTAATCCGGGCCCAAATCCTAGTCCTAATCCAAACCCGAATCCCAGTAATCCTTCCGTACTTGGTGCAACAAGACCTAGTAGCGTAGAACCCGGAGTTCTCGGCGTAGACAGAGAGCCAAAGGTTCCTGAAGTATTGGGAGCATTGAGACAGGTAGCAACCGGAGATGCAAGCTTCATGGCATTATACGGACTCTTTGCAGCATTATCCCTCATGTCTCTTCTTTTCTGGGGACTTGGCTATAAGAAGCAGGGACAGAAGAAAGAGAACAGAGGCTAAATCTTAAGATTCAGCCATATACAATCAACTAAGGATTTGATTCGATGCGATTTCTTCAGAATCGCAAAAACCCAAGGATGGACAAAGCCGAAAGGCACTTCAGGCTAAGCAAATTCATTGACGAATCATAGCTTAAGTTGAGCGAAAGAGGAAGAAGTGAAAAGCACCTAATGCTTATCCTAAAAAATATAAGTGCAAAAGTTGTAGAAGCAACTGGTGTGACACCGTGGGACATGGTGGTATATGTCCTAGATGAAAATCTATTTGTTCTAAAAAACTTCCAAGTTCTGCTTGGAAGTTTTTTGTACTATAATAAATTATAAGCTATAAATATTCACAGGCTGTAAATATTCACAGGTTGTATGCTTGAAAAGCTGAGTTATGCAAAGATTAGACTTTTTAAAGCTACATCTTACTTAGAGGACGAGAAGTCTAAGCATGTAAAAGAAAGAATATAACGTAAAAATAGAAATATAGAACAAAGGATAGCAATGGATAAGAAAACAACAGTATTTTTAGCAAAAAAATTATTTACAGAATTGGTCTTTAATACCGCCTATATCGAAGGCGTGAATGTAACCTTCCCACAGACGCAGACTATTTTGGATGGCGGAATCGTGAATCAAGTACCGGTTTCCGATATACAGACAGTGCTGAACCTAAGAGATGCCTGGCGTTATTGTATCAACAACTTTGAAAGCACGACAAACTTTGACTTCCTTTGTAAATTAAACGAAATGGTATCTCGCAATGAAAGCCTGGCTTGGGGTAGCCTGCGAACAGGAAAAGTCGGCATCAGCGGAACAGAATATATGCCTGAAATACCCAAGGAAGAAGAAGTAAAGGAAGAGCTACATAAGATTCTTTCCATATCTGATACGGTGGAGAAAGCATTGGAAAGCTTTTGCTATATCGTCTATAATCAGCTCTTTTGGGATGGGAACAAACGAACCGCCACCATATTTGCCAGCAAAATACTTATGGAAGCAGGGATAGGGATTCTGAGCATTGGAAAGTCTGAAGGAGAGAAGTTTAACGAGTCTTTATTACAGTACTATGACACCGGAAATAGTAAGGAATTAAAGGAATGCTTGATGACTTGCATACTTTCGATGTAGCACGCAGAATAAACGATATAATATGCTGCAGGAAGGGGGGATATTTATGTGTGATAAAAGTCAGCTAAATAAAATTACCAGTCAAATCGTAGAAGCTTACCGTGATATTTACGGACAATCTATTAAAAATATAGTCATGTATGGATCTTTCGCCAGAGGTGATTTTGATGATGAATCGGATATAGACTTTGCTGCGATAGTGGTAGGAGAAAGACAGGAATTGCAAAAGAAACTGGAAGAAGTATGGGATAAAGCTTCGGATATCGGCTTGGAGCATGATGCAGTAGTGTCGCCTGTTGTAATACCCTATGAAGAATTTCTTGAGTATAAAGATAAGCTACCTTATTACCGTAATATAGATAAGGAGGGCATTATCGTTGGATGATAAGTGCCTTTCAAATAAGAAATAGCTGTGATTATGATGATTTTTATATTGTGTCGAAAGCCAATGCTAAGGAGCAGTACAGGAAAGTGGACGAAATGATACGTGTGATTATAGACTATCTCTGTAAATCGGAAGAACTTTAAAACATTTTCCTCATTCTATGTTATAGTAGTTAAGAAATTATCAATCTATCCTTGGGGTTAGATGAAAAAAGTAGCTTAAGAAACTTGAAAAGTATTGAAACGAAAAACCCGAACAATGAAAGAAAATGGAGGAAAAGTCCAATGGCATTACAAGTAGAAAAAGGAAGACCGGCACAGAATGAAGGCAGAAGCAAGAGAGAGCTTGCGGTTTACGATTATCTGGACAAGCAGGGAATTGCCTATGAGAGAGTAGACCATCCGGAGGCTCATACCATGGAGGATTGTATCCCCATTGAAGAGGCTCTGGGGGCAAAGGTTTTCAAAAACCTGTTTTTAACCAATAGTAAGCACAGCTATTACTATCTGCTTTTAATGCCCGGGGATAAGCCCTTTAAGACTAAGGAGCTTTCTTCCCAGCTTGGGGTGTCCCGTCTTTCCTTTGCAGAGCCTGAGGAGATGGAAGAGGTGCTGGGATGCACACCGGGCTCTTCCTCTATTTTCGGACTGATTCATGATAAAGAGGATCTGGTAGAGCTTTTGGTGGATAAGGATTTGATGAAGGAAGAATATCTTTGTGCCCATCCCTGTCATAACATTGCCACCTTGAAGGTAAAAACCTCGGACCTTTTTGGGAAGTTCTTAAAGTCCACAAAGCACTATAAGACAGAAGTGCAATTAAAGGGCGAGGAATAGGACAATAGAAAAAGATGGAGTGAAAATAAAACGGTAAGAACATCGAAACTCCTTGACATAGGGCGAGTCTCCATGCTATCCTATAGCAGAACTTGGGGCAACGCCCTATTTTTTATGCACTAATTTCGTAGTCATGCGAAGTTAAAAATCATTGGAGGTGAAAGCCGTGCGTACAAAGATTATATTAGCATGTACAGAATGTAAGCA
>CALIEL010000294.1 GCA_938022235.1 Oribacterium parvum | reverse complement strand
CAGATGGTATTAATGTTGTAATTTGCCATGTCTTCACTCCTTTGATTTATTTTTACTGTTCAGTCCTATCAGAAAACTATTTATTATTCTACCATACCTATGTTTAATTCGTCCATTATTCTGTATATAGCTTTCCCCAAGATATACAATATTAATAAATTTTTTGTTCTTTTCTTCAATGTACAACGCATCCCATGCTATACTTAAAAAAACACAAAATCGTCAAAAATATACTTAGCGGAAATCATGTTGAACAACTCCGATAAAGGACTATCCGACAATTGAAAAAAACTTATCTTTCGATAAGACTTCAGAAAGGAAGCATATGAACCAAATTGACTTGAGTAAAGAAGAACGACAAAAACTCAAAGAACTTCAGGAGAACCCACAATTTAAAAAGGACTGGAATATCTTGAAGATATGCATTTATAAATCACATCCTCTTCCATCTATTTTTATATTGTGTTTACTTATTTTTTTTGCATGTATTTTATATGGTTTCAGCGGCTTATTTGCATATGTCTTATATGAATTGATTAGTCCTTATTTGGTTTTAGTATGGCTCCTCATAATACCTATTTTCGTTCTGACTACTGCCGCCGGGGGAGCTATCATACTGCTTATCACCAGGCTTATTGAAAAACAACTAAAGAAGTTTAGTCCAAGAGAAATATATTTAAAACGTTCACTTCCTCCAACGATAAATATTATTCTTCCCTACTCGGAATTTAATGAAGAAAAACTTCCCACTAAAAGCTTAAAAAAAGCTCTACCAAATTATTCATATTATCTCCAGTCCGGTTTACTTAAATTGCAGCATCAAAATAATCTACAAATCACAGACTTATATGCCTACAATACAAAAAAGAAGACAGTTGGCACTCACACATACGAATTTAAAGGACAGATTTTTTCCTTTAACTATTCTTCCCATTTTGACGGACAACTGCGAATTATTCCCTCAGATAAACTGTTGGAGAAAGGAAGAAATAGAGAGTATTTTGCCCCCTGCGAAGGAGAGATAAAAATTGATGTGAAAGATATTCCTCATAACGAAAATTATGACATCTACTGTTCTAACATAGAAGCAGCACGAAATTTCCTAACACCGGCAATGCTTGCCTGGTTTGACAAACAAGTTCCTAGAGGATTAACTTTCTTCTTAACAGATAATCATATTTATTTGGCTATTCAAAGCAACTTAATTATCTTTGATCCACCGAAGAATATATCAGCTTGGAAGAAATGGAATATTGAAGAAATTGCATGGCGAATAAAAGCTATGACCCAAACAGCAATGCAACTTATGGAAATATTTCAATAAAGCCTGATATGTAATGACCGCCTGTCAAGAGTAATGCATAGAAAATCACCACAAACTTTTTTTAACTGGTTCTTACTACATCTGGAAAGAGCTTCAGAGTATCATTTCCCGAACCTGGCCACTCTGATATACGTGGATTGGTTACCCACCGTAAACAGCAGGATGATGATGTCAAGGCTGTAAAGCACCACTTTAGCGGCTTGGCCTTGATATTAGCAACGCGATGTTACACCCATAGTATCAGGCAATACATCCGTTATCATGCCCCACATAAAGCAGGCAAGTATCTGCTGTTTAATCTTTTTAAGCAAGCTTGTGGTCATCCCTCATGCACAGGATTTCTAGTAATAGGATAGCTCTTCTTTGATTATCTCATCCTGTTCTACTTCTGAAGCAGTAAAAAAGCGGATATTTCCTTTTTGAAAAAGAAGCACATCGGATTTCCCTTCAAAAACATGTTTAAAATGATGGGTTGACAGAATAATTGTCTTTCCTGCTTGGTGCAATTCCATTAAGAGCTTTTTAAAGAGTTGCTCCGCTTCTTTTGCAAGATTCGTAAAGGGTTCATCCATGACATAAATATCCGGATTCATCACCAGAATACTGGCGAAAGCAACCTTTTTCTTTTCTCCCCCGGATAATTGATACGGTACTCTCCTTTCCAGATCTTCGATTTGAAGTATTTTAAGAACATCTTTTACTCTTGTACGAATCGTCTCTTGATCCAGGTCTAATTGCCTTAGACCAAATGCAATCTCATCATAAACAGTTTGATTAAATAACTGCATATCCACATCCTGAAAAAGTATACCTAATCTGGCATAATAATGATGCTTGCTTTCTGTATTCTTTAATACTTGACTTAACTCCTGTCCTTCAAAAAGTACTGTTCCGCTTTCTGCCTGTTTAAAGCCTGTAATTAAATCGATAAATGTAGATTTTCCCTGTCCATTTGCTCCCAGCAAAATAAGATATTGTCCCTTTGAAATTTGCACGGATATATTTTGAAACACGATATGTTGTTCGTATTTACATGTAAGCTCCTTGATTTGATACATTTATTTCTCCTCTATTCTTATTGCAACAATGCAAAGGAAGACAAGTGCAATGCAGAGATAATCTCGAAACCTTAATCGTTCTTCCGAATCCTTATATTCTCCTGTAAATCCCCTCGCTTCCATGGCTTTTTGCAAGTCTTTCCCATAGCGTACTGCCCTCAAGTAAAGGATTCCCCAAATATTATTCCCAATTTGAAAATCCAGATTCCCTCCGAAGGAACGTGCCTCAATACCCTTTAACATATCCTGTAATATTCTTCCAAACAAATAGATGTACTTTATAGTAATATCCAACTGCAATAGCACAATATTAGGAAAATGAAGCTTCTTCAAAGCTTGCAGAGTATCTCTTGTACTCATTAGTTCAGTATATAACGCAATTAACATGGACATTAGCGGCAATCTAAGAAGAAATAATACATGAAAACCATGTAAAAAAAGATTGGGAAGATATAACAGAAAAGGGAATAGCAGCAATAAAATCGATTTTTTTATGGTAGCCACAAGATGAACATAAGGCAAACTGGCAATCAAGCCTAGGAGAAATAAAAAGAGAATCCAAAAAAATAAAAAATTCCTCGAGAAACTCACCCCCAACAAAGAGAAAAAAAAGCACAACAGGTATGTTACCGGATGCAAAAACCTTTTCCATTTGATGGAGGATTTGTCTCTAAATTTTAGAAGAACAGAATCAATCATTTTTCTATTACGAATAAGGAAATGATCCTTACCTTTTCCAATATTTTTTCTCTGCTCTTCCTTTAACCATTCCGGCAACATTAAACCCTACTCTTTCGTCCAAAGATAATTTTATAAAAGAGGAAAAAAATAAGAATTGCTGTCAATGCACTAAGGATATAAGCTAGTGAATCTGGAACCCCGCTTATACTGTAATCCGTCATTAAACTGGAAAAACTATAGCCATCTGTCATTCCTTTCGGTGCCACGGCTGTCACATTATATTTTGATAAATTCTCCATAAGTTCCGCAACATCCCACTCTGCGAATGCTGTCCCTTGGGCTAAGAGTCCGATAGGGGTAAGAATCACCAAAACTGCTAAAAGAATCAATAACGGTTTAAATTTCACAATGAATGAGCTTTCTCCCTTCGCTTCATGCAAAGGATTCTCCGTTCTTTGGATGAACCCATAAACACCGGCTGTGAAAAATCCTTCCACAAAACCGATTAATAAATGGGTAACAAACATTACCGGAACAGTGACACCTAAGGGATATGGGTTATAAAGCGGGTTACCACTGGAATCTTTGAATAAAACCGGCTGAATACCCAGTAATACTGCTACACCAAGCGCTGCAACATTAATCCCTATATAGCCTGCAAAAAATGCAGCCAGGCTATCATACTTATGACCTTTCCTTCTAATAAACTGAAAAACGGCATAACCGGAAAACGGCATCAAAAAAGCCATTGTAAAACAATTAGCTCCAAAAGCCAAAATCCCCCCATCACCAAACAGAAGAGCTTGCATGGCTAGTGCTATACTAATCGATAGCGTAGCAGCCCATGGCCCCAGCCATATAGCAATCAAAACGGCGCCAACTGCATGAGCAGTTGTTCCTCCCGGTACAGGCAAATTAAACATCATAATCAAGAAGGACAAGGATGTGCTTACGCCAAGCATAGGAACAAGCTCTTTATCTTCCTTAACCTTCTTCTCAACAGTTTTCACCGACTTATACCAGATTGGTAACATTAAGGCTCCCATAACTACGCAGGTCTCTGTACTTAAGTAATTTTCCGGGATATGCATAAATCCTCCTCTCTTTGTCTCAATGCTACTTGAGCAATAACGATTTCCATTGTCTTCCCATGCTAATCCATAATCCTAAATAAACCATTATCAGCGTAATAAGAAAATGTATAATAATAAATCCTATCGTTTCCAATGCCCCGGCTTTTTCTAAAAGCATATATAGCCCTGCCGAAAAGGATGAAAACGTAGACAAACTTCCACAAAAACCACTTACTAAAAACTTGTTCCAAAAATCATTTGTAAAATGCCTTAAAAATAAGCCTGTTGCTATTCCGATAATAAGGCATGCACAAGCATTCACAAGCAAAACACCTACTACGGATCCGGTGCTTTTCGGCGCTAATGATTCTATAACAAATCTCAGACCGCCCCCCAAAAAAGCTCCTAAAGAAATAGCAAAATACTTGACTAATACTTTCATTACCATCTCCTAAATAATAGAAAAAAACCACATCCCTATAAAAACACTAATCAGACAGGTAACAACACTCCCCACGCAGTAAATCAAAGCCAAATTCTTCTCTCTCTTCAATGCCATTTTTAAGTATTCCAAAGTATAGGTGGAAAATGTAGTAAGCCCACCACAAAATCCGCCTACTAGGAGCGTATTGAACTGGGACGAAAGCTCTTTTCTTGATGCCATACTAAGAAAAATTCCAATGAAGAAACATCCGATGTGATTAGCAAGTATCGTTCCCCATGGAAGAGTAGCACTTTTAGTGTTGAAGCTGTCGCTAAGATAGGATCGTAAGCAAGCACCGACTACCGCCCCCAGTCCACATAAGATAAAATTCATGGTCATTTTGTATCTCCTCTAATGAATGTGCGCATCTGTCTTTCTCAAGTTAATAGCCGGAAAATTTTTAATTTGCTCACGATAAAAATTGGTAAAAAACCACATGATGCGGCGGTTTTCGTGATAACTTGGGCCTAAAATCCGCAGAACTATTCCTGCATCAATTTGTGTGACTCCATATTGACAAGGAGTTTCCAAGCTGTCCAAAACTTTTCGAAACTGTTCCAAGCAGACTTTATCTAATTCTTCATCAATTATTACCACCGAATTGAAGTTACTGTTTCCTTCAAATAAGCCAATATCTTCCATATTTTCCACTGTCGGATCACAAATCAGGAAATCATTCAATACTTCTTTTCCTTCTTTTTTAATGATTGTTTTTAATCCTGTAAAACGATATTGAAAAGGCGCTCCCTCAGCAGACCAACCTGCGGTCAATCCATCTGTTAGAATAACAGAAGCACCCTTTTCCATTTCTATTATCGTCTCTTGTAAGTAATGGGCATCTTCATAAGGGACAACCTCATCAAAATATAACTCCAAAATGGCGTTTTCTCCTACTTTGACTAAAGACTTCTGCTTGGTTAATAAACCATTAGGACATTTATAAACATAGGTTGGTGTTTGAGTAGTTACTACAGCATGGGTACTTTCTTCTAATTGGATCTCCTGTAAATACTTTTCTCCTTCAATAAAACCGCCACCAAGAGAAATCAAGAAATAAACGGGAATATTTCCGGTATCTAAAAGCGCTGCAGAAACACGATAATTTCCCTCACGGTAAATCTTCTTTGCTACTGTACGGTCATTGCGATAAGTAAAGCGCAAGTCAATATATCCATCTACATCTTTCATCTTATAGCCCATCTAACAAACAATCTCGTTTTATCCAATCTATAACTTCCTTCAGGCCCTCATCAGTTTTTAAGTTCGTAAATAAGAAGGTTCCATCAGAGCGAAATTTTTTTGAATCTTCTTTCATACGATTAAGATCTGCACCAACATAGGGTGCCAAATCAATCTTATTGATAATGAATAGGTCGGATTTAATCATCCCCTGTCCTGCCTTACGAGGTATTTTTTCTCCTTCTGCTACATCAATAATGTATATTGAGAAATCTACCAACTCTGGACTAAAGGTTGCCGCAAGATTGTCGCCGCCGCTTTCCAAAAAGATAATATCTAAATCGTTGTGGAACCGTTCATTTAGCTCATCTATAGCCGCCAAATTCATTGAGGCATCCTCTCGAATAGCAGTATGAGGGCAACCTCCGGTCTCTACACCTATGATACGATCCTCCGGAAGTACAGAATTCTTAATCATAAACTCTGCATCTTCTTTTGTATAAATATCATTAGTAATGACACCAATACTGTATTTGTCAGCCATATGGCGTGTCAAACGTTCTATCAGCAACGTCTTGCCTGAACCAACAGGTCCACCAACCCCAATTCTAATGGTACGTTTCATAATTCACTCCCCTTTTATGACATGAATAGTCTGGCTTCTTGCGTCTCATGCTTAATTTGCGACAATTCAATCCCCGGTGCATTTGCGCCCAAATAAAACTCATCCAGGCAAAGAATCTGACCATAGATTCTGTCCAATTCTTTCACGACACTCATCAATATGATTTGGCCTTCTTTTTGTCCAAGAGGCACAGCACGGACAGCATTTTGCACTAAGGTAGAAGCTACGCTATATCCATACATCATAAAGGCCTCCTGCATAGGAATCGATTTAAAATGTGCAAATAAGGCAAAAACTATAGCCGGATTTCCGAATGCTCGCTTTTCCTGCATCGCTAAGAAATAAGAAGAAAGATACGGAATCTCCCCATACATTTCAGTTAGAAGAGTTCCCATTTGCCGTGCAATCAATCTCGTTCCTACACGTGTTTCTTTTGCAATAGTTCCAGCATCAATAGAACCATCCAAGTCTAAAATATGGTCAAAATTGTTTTGGTTCAAGGATTCATAAATCAACTTTATCAAAAGTCCTTCTCCGAACTTAAACTGCAGTCTGTAATAATGATGAATCCAGTTTTTGAACTCTGACCCGTTTTTAATTCGGCGATTGGAAAGGTAATTTTCCATTCCAAAAGAATGATTGAAGGAACCTATGGGAAATGTCGAATCACAGACTTGAAAGACCTCCATATATTTCAAAAAATTGCTCATCATAATCAAAAGGATAAATCTGCATAATGCAGAGGCTCACTTAGCTGAATATCCCTTGTCTCATATGGGATATTTTTGCTATCCAATGTTTGTTCCACCACTTTATCATATAAAAGTGAAATTTCTCCGTTTTCGATACGAACTGGCTTATGCAGATTTCCCAACATGTGAGCCAAAATTCCCATTTGATTAATATCCTTGGGTACTATAACAATCATTTTATCTGCAATAACATTTAAAACCAGCAATTCCTTGTCGGATAGAAGAAAAGCTGTGCCATTTTTCAGTTTATCCTCTTCGTTCTCCAATCGGATTCCATATTCATTTCCATGATCTGTTGTGACACGCAAAACTTTTTTTAATAAATCATCACTTTTGACCATTGCCGTTTCTACATGAAAGGCCTTTAAATCATTAATATTATCAATATTGTCATAGATCTTAGTTAAAACCATCCTGTTCTCCTTCCGTTAAGAAACCGGCAACAGTCAAAGAAATATATTTATTTTGTTGGTTCTATTTCTTAGTACATATAATATCTCTGTGCCAATGAAATATTGTCCGCAGCATCACAAGAAATTTCTTTATCGTCGATGCTTACCTTAAAAGATTGAGGGTCAATCTTGATGGATTTTGGGGTATAATTGTTCAACTTCATATCTCGTTTGGTTAAATTTCGAGTATTATGAACTGGAAGAACAATATGACTCAATCCAAGCTCCTCTTTTATTCCATGCTCATAAGCGTATTGGGAAACAAAGGTGATATTAACACTCCCAACGGCTTTTCCTTTTGCGCCGTATAAATCCTTCATCATACGAGGTTGGGGGGTAGGAAGACTGGAACTAGCATCACCCATAACGCCATAAGCAATCATACCAGCCTTCAGTACCATTCTTGGCTTTGTTCCAAACATCGCCGGATCCCAAATAACCAAATCCGCATATTTTCCAACTTCTACAGAGCCGATGTAATCGGACATACCATTCATGATTGCCGGATTAATGGTATATTTTGCAACATAACGTTTGATACGATTGTTATCGTTATATTCACTATCTCCTTCCAGGGAACCTAACTGTGCTTTCATCTTATCGGCCAACTGCCAGCACCGCATAGCAACTTCTCCTACACGTCCCATAGCCATGGCATCGGAAGTCATAACGGAAAGTGCCCCCATATCATGAAGAACGTCTTCTGCGGCTACTGTTTGTTTCCGCACACGGGACTCTGCAAAGGATACATCCTCCGGAACCTTAGGATCCAGATTATGACACACCATGGTCATATCAAACAATTCGTCTATAACATTCTTTGTATAGGGGTTTGTAGGATTTGTGGAAGACGGAAGAACATTCTCTTGTCCTGCTACAACCATAATATCCGGAGCATGTCCTCCTCCTGCCCCCTCCGTATGGAAAGTATGCACGGTACGTCCCGCAAAGGCATTTAATGTATTTTCGACAAATCCGCCTTCATTTAAAGAGTCTGTATGAACCGCAAACTGAACATCATACTTGTCGCAAGCTTTTAGAGAATTATCAATACCTGCTGCCGTGGCTCCCCAGTCCTCATGGGTCTTTACACCTGCCGCACCCGCTTCAATCTGTTCTCCGATAGTCTCCGGAGTAGCTCCTGCTCCTTTTGCCATAATTCCAAAATTAATCGCTTCATTATCCATGGCTTGCAGCATACGATGAATGTGGAATTTACCCGGGCTTGTTGTAGCGGAATTCGTACCGGATGCCGGTCCGGTTCCACCGCCAAAAAGAGTCGTGATTCCATTGTCCAGGGCAGCGTGAGTCAATCCCGGAGAAATGTAGTGGACGTGAAGATCAATACCTCCGGCAGTTACAATTAATCCTTCTCCGGAAATAGCTTCTGTGCTGGCACCTACAACAAAATCAATATCATCCATTGTATCTGGGTTTCCTCCCTTACCAATGGCAAGAATCTTACCGTCACGAATACCAATATCCGCTTTAATAATGCCTGTGTAGTCAATGATGACAGCTCCGGAAATAATGGTATCCGCCACAAGAGGATTGCTTTCTCTGGTTTCATTAGCATTCACTCCCATTCCATCACGAAGCACCTTACCTCCGCCGAATTTACTTTCCTGTCCATGAACTGTGTAATCTTTTTCAACAGCCGCAAAAAGGTTAGTGTCTGCCAAACGAACACTATCTCCTACTGTCGGACCGTATAATGCAGCATACTGTTTTCTATCCATCTCAAAGCTCATAGTAGCATCCCCCTTTCTTATTTTTCTCTATTCTTCTCATTTTTGCTTGCATCCAAATAGCCGTTTACCCGATTGTTAAATCCATAAACACGACGCTTTCCGCCGTAATCTATTAATTTAACGGTATGGGTTTCGCCCGGTTCAAAACGAACTGCTGTTCCTGCAGCAATATCAAGACGTTTTCCCCAGGCCTTTTCACGGTCAAATACCAGCCCTTCTTCATTGGCTTCATAAAAATGAAAATGTGAACCGACCTGAACTGCACGATCGCCCACATTCTTTACTTCTAAGGAAATTGCTTCATAGCCTTCATTGTAAGGAACAGCTTCTTTAGATAATTTGTATTCTCCGGGAATCATATCTCCACCTTCTTTCGTCTTCTACTTAATAGGATCATGTACAGTAACAAGCTTAGTTCCATCCACAAAGGTTGCCTCTACCTGAATCATGGAAATCATTTCAGGAACACCCTCCATAACATCCTCTCGAGTCAAGACACGACCACCTTCATCCATCAGCTGCGCAACGGTTTTACCCTCCCTTGCACCTTCCAAAATATAACTGGTAATAAACGCCACGCTTTCAGGGTGATTTAATTTCAACCCTCTTTCTTTACGTTCTCTTGCAATCATTCCTGCTAGAGAAATTAGCATTTTTTCACGTTCTCTTTCTGTCAGTTGCATAATGCACTCCTTCCTGTTCTAAAAAATTATTGTGGCCATCTGCCAATGAGCATGAGAAACCCTGGTATCCACGCTGTTACAACTCCTTCAAAGATTGCCAGATAGGGAACAAAGTTCCCAAGGTTCTTTTTTAGGTTGATTTCTAAAAATGCAGTCAACCACAATACACCCCATAGCCACCAAATTACTCCATACATCTGATTTCCACCATAATGAGAAATCATACATAAAATTCCGGCAGGAATGGAATTTATGGCTACAAACAAGCTGAACCAGCCATACAATCGCTGATCAAAATCAAAAATCGTATTAATCGCAGTGTATAAGTAAGTAAATGCAAATAACAGGCCGGTTGCACTTCCGTAGAACCATTCCGCATCTTTTCCGACTGCATTCCCATAAGCAATAGCTATGATATTCAAAACTAAACCAAGTCCACCGGTGAAAAAATTGATGACAACATTGGACTTATCCTTGATCCCCTCCAATCTATAAAGCCCGTTACTAATGAGGACAATTCCCACGTAGAGCAATACAACACCAAGCATCTTAACACCTCCTTTCCAAAATTTAGTTTATTATGGGTTTAAGTCATAAGTCTGTTCATTCAGTAATGTTTCGTCCAAGCCTTGTTGAATCTGCTCATCACTTGGCTTGATTCTCATTACATGCGATAAAAGTTTTAAAATGATGGCTGTTAAAATGAAGGCGTATAGTGCGACAAATATGACTCCCCCTACTTGAATCTTCAACTGTTGGAGACTTGCCGAAACACCGTTTATTTCTTTATCTGCCAATAATCCGATTAAAATCGTTCCTGTAAAGCCGCCAATACCATGGACTCCCCAAACGCCCAGCGCATCGTCCCATCCTTTCTTCTCTTGAAAGGACAAGGCTATGTTACAGATAATTCCCGCCACAATTCCCACAAGAACAGCCTTATAGGGTTCAATATAACCGGCAATCGGTGTAATGGTAGCCAGACCGGCAACTGATCCGGTCATCACATCCACGAAATCAAACTTAGCACGAACCAGTCTGGCGTAAATTGTCCATGTTACCATACCGCTTGCAAGAGCGATAAAGGTATTTGCAAAAGCAACTGCTGCAAGATTCCCCGCCTGATAAGCTCCTCCTGCATTAAATCCAAACCAACCAAACCATAAAAGGCCGGTTCCAACAGCTGCCGCCATAAGATTGTTCGGTTTCATCGCTATATTTTTTTGGTTCCTACGTCCAAGAAAAAACACTGCTGCCAAGCAACCAAAACCTGCGGTAGTATGAATTACCGTACCGCCGGCAAAATCTACAAAGCCCAATTTACTCAAAAAACCGCCTCCCCAAACCCAATGGCAGACCGGAATATACACTAAAATAGTCCATAACGCTAAAAAGCTCATATACCCCTTCATATTCAGACGTTCCGCAAAGGCTCCGGTCATAAGGGGAACGGTAATCACACAAAACATGAGCTGATAAGCAAAAAATAGAATAAAAGGAATGGATGCGGCGTGGACTGCGCTAGGCTCAATACCTACTTTTACCAGTCCAAAAAAATCCGAAATATTTCCAATTATTCCGCCTATATCTCTGCCGAAAGCAAGGCCAAACCCACCATAAATCCATATAATGGTGACAATCCCCATGGAGATAAAGGATTGCATCATCATAATAAGGATGCTCCGCTTCCTTGTAAGTCCTCCATAAAAAAAGGCCAATCCAGGTGTCATTAAACAGACCATAGCTGTAGCCAGAATCATAAAAGTGGTATCTCCGTAGCTCATATCCAATCCTCTCTAGGCCGTTGTTTTAAAAACAACATATGGTGAACACTTAAAAAACGAAAAGCTCTAGTATTAAATTGAGCTAAAGTTTCAAGTGCTATATATTATCGAACATCATATCACACTTTTTCTATCTACGAACTATAAATTTCAATTTT
>CALIEL010000293.1 GCA_938022235.1 Oribacterium parvum | reverse complement strand
AAATGCCTTTATCCATTTCCTGTCTGGCCTGACGGGATACGGACTCGTCTCCCTCATCCTGCCTGTCGTTTAAAAACTTGGCTTCCGGATCTTCCAAAGCAAGATTTAAGTCATCCCGCAGCTCCTCCACGGTCTGATAACTGGCAGATGGCTTTTTCTGCATATCCTTCCAAACCACATAATCTAAAGCAGGGGAAACCTCCGGCTCCAAATCCCTTACCCTAGGAATAGGATCCTCCATGTGGGAAAAAACCACCGCCATGGAATTCTCTCCTTCATAGGGAAGCTTTCCGGTAAGCATCTCATAAATCGTACAGCCCAGGGAATAAATATCGGAACGCTGGTCGGAAACTCCTCGTCTTGCCTGTTCCGGCGAAATATAATGCACGGAACCCATCACCGCCGTATTGGCCGTTTCCTGACTGGCCGCCCGGGCAATGCCGAAGTCGGCAATTTTCACCACCCCTTCGGTGCTGACAATCATGTTCTGGGGCTTAATGTCTCTATGCACAATGCCCATCTTATGCGCGGTATCCATACCTTCCACAAGCTGCAGGGCAATGCCGATGGCTTCTCGCTCGGAGCATTTTCCCTTTCTATGGATATAATTCTTTAAGGTAATTCCCTCCACCAATTCCATGACGATAAAGTGGGTATCCCCTTCATCCACAACATCATAGGCGGAGACAATATTCAGATGATTCAATTTTGCGGCAGCCTTGGCTTCATCCTGGAATTTTCGGACAAATTCCTGATCCTCCGCGTAGTCGGACTTTAAAACCTTAATTGCTACGGTACGACCCAGCTTTTGGTCTCTGGCACGGTAGACATAACTCATGCCTCCCTCACCAATAAGAGCCTCGATGCTATAACGGTCTTGCAGCAGAGTACCTTTTTCCCACTTCATTATCCCTGCTCCTTTCCTGGTCTCACCAAAATCAAGGCGATATTGTCTTTTCCCCCATTAATATTGGCTAAAGTAATCAATGCTTCTCCCTTTTCTTCCAGGCTGGAATCATCCTTTAAAATCTGCACCATGCTTTCCTGATCCACCATATTACTAAGGCCGTCGGAGCAAAGGAAAAATAAATCTCCTTCCTCCCACTCTTCTTCAAAGAAGTCCACTTCCAGGTACTTTTCCACACCAACTGCCCGGGTAATCATGTTCTTGCTCTTTTGGTATTCCTCAGAACCTCGAATCATTTTCCCTCTCTGAATCATCTCCTCCACATAGCTGTGGTCTCTGGTCACCTGACGCAGGCGATTTCTTTGAAAAAGGTAAGCTCTGCTGTCTCCCACATTGGAAAATACAATACTGTTCCCCTCTACAAAGGCGGTTACCAGCGTACTTCCCATCCCCTGCAAATGAATATTGCTTTGGGAAAGACGAAGCAGCTCCAGATTCATCTTCTGTATAGCCTTCTCCAGGCTTCGTACCAAAGGCAGTTCCTCCGTCTGTTTCAAAAGCGTCGTCAAGCTTTCCACCAAATAACGGGAAGCAAAGTCACCCGCTCTGTGTC
>CALIEL010000292.1 GCA_938022235.1 Oribacterium parvum | reverse complement strand
CCAATGCCGGAACCGCCGGTTTCCGTATTTCTGGCGGCATCTGTTCGGAAAAATCTTTCAAAAATATTGGGTAAATCTTTTTTTTCGATTCCCTTTCCGTTATCGGAAATCTCCACCTCCACGAAATCCCCCGCATCGGAAAGCACGAAACGAATCTTCGGATCCTTCTTATCCATATATTTAATGGCATTGGAAATGATATTGTTCAGTACCTTTCTAAGCTGCTCCGGATCCGCAATCACCTCCACAGATTCTTCCAGCAGAAAGTCCGTTTCGAACCGGTAGCCCATGGCATCCAAGTCCATAGCCACCTCCACACTGAAATCCTGAAAATATTCCAGGGCGGGGAGCTGGCAAAAATGATAGGGAATCCTGTTGGTTTCTATCTTGGCATAATAATTCAATTCATCAATCAGGCGATTCATCTCCACCGCCTTATGGTAAATGGTTTGGATGTATTTCCGTTTTTTCTCCTCGGTGGAGGCTACCCCGTCCAGAATTCCCTCCGCATATCCTTTGATAGAGGTAATGGGAGTCTTTAAATCATGGGCAATATTGGTGACAAGCTCCCTGTTTTCCTGCTCATCCTTTAACTTTTCTTCCTGATTCTGCTTTAGGCGAATCCGCATTTTCTCAAAGGCCTGGGTCAGCTCTCCAAACTCATCGTGGCTTTCCGCCTCCAGACTGAAGTCCAAGTCTCCGTCTCCGATGCGTTTGGCTGCGTTTTTCAATTCATCCACCGGCTTCACAATGCCGTTATAAATCCAAGCAATAAAGAACAGTCCTGCAAAAATCAGGATAAAAATTCCCTGACTGATTCGAAGAATCTTCAGAAAGGAGAGGTAAAACAAGAGGATGGGCAAAAGGGTGGTTACCACAAATCCTACCGCCACACGCCCCATAAGTCCTATGGGTTTCATTGTTTCCTCCTTTCCGATAAAATACCGTTTATCCTAAATGCTTTTTGGAAAAGTCCAGGGCGGAGGCAACAATCACATCCATGTCATAGTACTTGTACTCTCCCAAGCGACCACCGAAAAGTACCTTCTCTTCCTTTTCGGAAAGCGCCTTATACTGCTGATACAAAGCCTGATTTTTCTCATCATTTACCGGGTAGTAAGGTTCCTCCCCCTTCTTCCATTCCGCACTGTATTCCTTGGAAATGATGGTTGTGGGAATATCCTTTCCTTCCTGATCCTTTCCGAAGGTAAACCACTTATGCTCGATAATCCGGGTATAGGGGCTTTCCTCATCGGTGTAATTTACCGCGGCATTTCCCTGATAATTCTCCACAGGAAGCTCTTCTACCACGAAGTCTACCTTCCTATATTCCAACTCTCCCAAGGAATACTCGTAGAAAGCGTCAATAGGACCGGTAAATACAATCTTCTCCGCCTTTTCCATCCACATTTCCCTATTCTCAAAGAAGTTTTGAGACAGTTCCACCGGGATATCGGAGAGCATATTTTCCACCAGCTTGGTGTAGCCCGCC
>CALIEL010000291.1 GCA_938022235.1 Oribacterium parvum | reverse complement strand
GCTCCGGAAGAGGGGAAGGATTTGAAGGCACAGCTGGATGCGGAGGATAAGGTAACAAAGGACGGTTTCCGGGAGACAGGAATGTATGACAGTGCCAGCTCTCCTACTAAGGAAAAGGTGGAGAAGTTCGTGATGGCGGACACCGCTGTAGAGGGAGAAGGCTCTGTCTATAGGGGAATCAAGCACGTGAACGTTGCGATTCCGAAGTCTCTTTATGAGGATGCCAAGAAGGCTTTAGAAGAGAAGAAGGAAAGCAAGAATGCGCTTCTTACCCTGATGGGAGCGATTGAAAGTGAAGTTAGTACGGAGCCGAAGGAATATAAAGTATTAAACTCCGACGGAACCCTTTCCAAGACGCAGGGTACCACTACGGAAGCAAAGGATGCAAAAGCAGATATTACCACTACTTCTTCCTATGGGAATTATGAGATTGATGTAGACGGTTTGGATATCGACTCCGAAACCGTGCAGGGAGCGATTCTGGAAACCAAGGACGGTGCAAAGTATGGCTTAAAGCAGGAGGACAATATCTGGTTAAAGCCGGAGGAACTGGCATTTTCCGCAGTGGCTTTCGAGGATACCAACCATAAAGCCCAGAAGGAATTTAAGCGTTTTGAAGATATGCAGGACAAGGACATTGTAAAAATCACCTATTTCTTAATGGATGAGGATGACGTAGAGATTCCCGTAAATCTTCATGTAAAGAAGATTGCGCCGACAGAGTACAAGGTTAGCGGAGATGAGAAGGTAAGCTACAGTCCGGAGGGAACGAAGGTCAACTATCAGCTTTCCACCGGAGAAGACAGCTACAGCCTTGGCAAGGTTCTCAGCAAGAAGAGTGAGGTTAAGGGAGAGGTAAATACCGACACCGCCGGCGTTTTGGTGCTGCCGAAGGAGATGACGCCCGGAAAGTATCAGCTGGTATTCTCGAACGATAAGCTTTCCGATGTTTCCTTTACTGTGCTCGTTGAGTCCGGATTAAAGGCGGAGGATTTCCATTTTGAAAATAACAAGTTGAGCCTTGCGGAAAACGCAGATCAGCTGACTGTCGCAAACTATATTGCGTCTACAACTTCCGCAACTATCGGAGAGCAAGAGTTTAAGGGCGGTGCCGGAAGAAGATTCGGAAAGAACATCTTCAATGATGACGGCAGCGTAAACACCGAGGCGACCTACAAGAAAGATGATCAGGAAGTAAAGTACTTTGACGGTCCCGGAACCTATCCTGTAACG
>CALIEL010000290.1 GCA_938022235.1 Oribacterium parvum | reverse complement strand
AACTATGTCACCAGAACAGGACTGAACTGGCTGAATAAGGAATTAGGCTTAAAGGGCTAAGAAACATCCTTAAAAACGGAAAAAATTCTTATAATTGTTAAGGAAAAGTAAGAGCTTAGTATAGAAATTTGAAAGCTTGCTATGCTATAGTTTAGAAAAGACGAAAATAGGCAGTTTTCTATAAGAGAGCTGCCTTTTTCATAGACTTATACAGAATCCGTTTTAAAGGGAGGAAGATTATGAAACTGGGAAAGAAATTCGGCATAAAAGCTTTGGCACTTGGGCTCTGTGTAGCCAGCCTTTCGCTGACAGCCTTTGCGGCGGGATGGGGACAGCAGGACGGAAAGTATTACTTTGTGGATCCTAAGACCAATCAGAAGGTTAGCGGAAAGTGGATTCATACATCTTCCGGATATTATTACATTGGAGCCGATACCTATATGGTAACCGGCTGGAAGAAGATTAATAACTCCTGGCATTATTTTCGTCCGTCAGGTCTTATGGTAACCGGTTGGAGAGAGATTGATAAGCAGTGGTATTACTTAAAGACAGACGGTACCATGCAGACCGGCTGGTTGAAACTGCAGAAGGATGGAAAGGACGTTTGGTACTATCTGAAGGCTTCCGGTGTTATGGCCAAGGGATGGAGAAAGATTTCCGATAAATGGTATTATTTCCGTTCGGAAGACGGCTCTTTGGTTATGGGACAGTGGCAGAAGATTTCCGATAAGTGGTATTATTTCGGAAATGACGGTGCTATGCAGACCGGCTGGCTACAATTAAACGGAACTTACTATTATCTTTCCGCAAGCAATGGTAATATGGAAACGGGCTGGAAGACGGACACAGACGGCAATAAGTATTATTTGGATCCTTCTAACGGAAAGATGGCTAGAGCTTGGACCAAGATTGAGAACGTTTGGTACTATTTCCAGGATAACGGTAAGATGGTGAAGGGATGGCTGAAAGAGAAGAGCCATTACTACTATTTACAGGACGGAAAGATGCTCAGCAATACCACCGTTAATCTGGATGGAAGGGACTTTAGCTTTAATGAGCACGGTGTTTGCACCTCCGATATTTCCAATGTAACGGCTACCGAAGCCAATGCGAATACCGACAATACCAACAATACCAACAATAACAACAATACCAACAATAACAACAATACCAACAATAATGTAGGCCCCGGAGGAAATAGCGGTAATACTCCCGGAGGTGACAGCAATAGCCAGAGCAGTCCTGCAAACGGAGACGGCCCCGGCAGTAACGGTCCCGGCGGAAGTAATTCCTATTCCTATACTCCCGGCGGTGCTCAGGGACAGGGAACCATTCAGGAAGGCAATACCCAGGGACCACAGTAATATAGAATTTCTGGGAGTGCGATAGGCCTTTTTGCCGGGAATTCTCTATAGAATTTTTGATAAGTGCTTTAACACAGGTCTTACGGTAAAAAATCAAAATAAGAAATAATGCTTCTAAAGAATAGGTCTGAAGATGGGGATTCCGAAAATACCCCGTTTTCAGACCTATATTACATGGAGGCTTATACAGAGCTAAGCTTTTATACAGAACTAAGCTTTTATACAGAACTAAGGATTTATAAAGGACTAAGGTTTGGTACGGAACTAAGGTTAATAAAAATTTACGCTTGTATATTGTCGCAAAACAAGGAACTTATGCTAAAATATGGCAAGAAATTTACTCGTCAGGAATCGGTTTATTGTTTCTTAGAGAGGAGTAGTCATGATAGAGGATTATTTAGAAGCCAAAAAATCAGGAGACAGAGCCTATAGAAATGCCCTTTTGACGGGGCAGTATCCTTATTTGGAAGCTTTGGATGATAAATTAAAGGATGAAGATATTCAGGGAGAGAACCGCCTTGGCGTCTTGGAAATACCCTTGGAAGATATTGTAGGAACCAAAACCACCGGAAGACAGCAGGCCTTTGCCAAGAATTTCATGCCGATTT
>CALIEL010000289.1 GCA_938022235.1 Oribacterium parvum | reverse complement strand
CATTGGCCTTAAAATACAGCTTCGCCAATGCAGGCAGGCTTCCGATAATTCCTCCCATCACTGCCGCCAAAAGCAAAATCACCAAGGGATGCATGGGGAAGGGCAGGCTCAGGCGGATGGCCAAGGCCGCGGTAAGTACCGCGGAAATATAGAGGCAGGCATCCGTAATCATGGAAAAGTTTCCCGATTTAAAACAAAGGCTTAGGGCAAGCCCGGTAAAAATCAGCGGGGTTGCCTGGGCAAAGATGGAAAGAAAGTGCCGCATACTGCCAAAGGGGCCTAAGAGTAGATAAGAAATGGCTGTCCAAGGCTCCTTACTGACCAAAAAGATAATCAGCATGGAAATGCCAAGGGAAATCCCCAGTGCCAGGATAAAACGAAAAAGCTGAAATTGTTGTTTACTGCTCATAAGCCTCTCCTATTCTCTCCTGACTGTCTTCCTTAACTCCCAGCATATATAAGCCCAGCTCCTCCTCCGTCAGACTGCCGTCATTGTCCAGATAGCCCACAAAGCGCCCCTCATGCATCACAAGGATATGGTCACTTAGGGACAGAAGCTCCGTAAGATCTGCGGAAATGAGTAGCACCGCCTTCTTATTCTTCCGCATATCCAAAATTTTCTTTCGGATAAAGGCAATGGCCCCCACATCAATTCCCCTGGTAGGCTGATTTAGGATGAACAAATGGGGATTGGCCTCATATTCCCGTCCGAAAATCAGTTTCTGGGCATTTCCGCCGGAAAGGGACTTCACATCCTGCCTGGTATTTTTGTATTTTACGGAAAAGGCCGAAAGAATCTTCTTGGTAAAGGCCTGAATCTTTCCGCTGTTTAAAAGCCCGAAGGAAAAAAGCGCCTTCTCCCTATAGCTACGGGAAATGGCATTTTCCTCCAAGCTAAGCCTGGGTGCAGAGCCGTAAAGGAAGCGATCCTCCGACACATAGGAAATTCCCAGGTCCTGTCGCTTCTGTACGGAAAATGCGGAAAAGCCCTCGGAAAAGAGCTGAAGCGTTGCTCCATTTGCCGGAAGCGTTCCCACCAAGACCTGACAAAGCTCATTTTGTCCATTTCCGTCAATACCGGCAATCCCCAGAATTTCTCCCTCGGAAAGAGAGAAGGACAGATTTTGTAAAATCGCCTTTCCCCCCTCTCCCTGCAGGAAAATGTTTTTCCCGGAAAAGACCTTTTTTCCCGGAGAAAATGGCTCTTTCTCGATATCCAGACGAATTTCTCTTCCCACCATCAGTCGGGAAATGTCCGCCTCCGACAGGCTTTCCACCCCATAGGTTCCCATGGTCTTTCCGTCCCGGAGAATGGTCATTCTGTCGCAAAGAGCCTTTACTTCCTGCAATTTATGGGAAATAAAGAGGATGGTATGCCCCTTTTCCCGCAAGCTCCGAAGCTGCACAAAAAGCTCCTCGGTTTCCTGGGGTGTCAGCACCGCTGTGGGCTCGTCCAGAATAAAGATTTCCGCTCCTCTGTAAAGCGCCTTTAGAATTTCCAGCTTCTGTCGCATGGCAATGGAAATGTCGGAAACCTTTTTTTCCGCCTCCACTTGCAGACCGTATTTTTCGGAAAGTGCCTTACATTCCTCCACCGCTTTTTTACGGTCAACAAATAAAGACTTGCCGGTTCCCAGCACCAGATTCTCCGCCACCGTCATGGAAGGAATCTGCATAAAATGCTGGTGTACCATGCCGATACCTTTTTCCATGGCTTCTTTGGAGGAATGAAACTCCACTTCCTCTCCCTTTACCAGTATTTTCCCCTTGGTGGGGGCGATTTCTCCATAGAGCATCTTCATCAATGTGGACTTGCCTGCTCCATTTTCCCCTACTAAAGCATGAATCTCTCCTTTTTCCACGGAGAGATTCACGTCTTCATTGGCCAAAACGCCACCGGGATAGATCTGGTAAAGTCCTCTTCCTGCTATGACTTCCACAGTTCCTCCTGTTAATTTATTCGCCGCTGATAATGCTCTTTAACTTGCTTTCTTCCATACCGTAAGCAGTGTCTACAGTCACCTTGCCGCCAAGGATATCCTGCTTAGCATCTTCTACCTTCTTCTGCACGTCTTCCGGTACTTCCTTCTTGTAAATGTCATTTTCCGCAATACCGACTACGCCGTCCTTAAGGCCCAGCACCTCCGCTTCTCCAAAGGGAAGCTTGTCCTCTGCCGCCTTTTCTACGGAAAGATACAGGCTCTCTCCCACATTCTTGATGGCGGAGGAAATGATGAATTCCTGCTCCGGCTTTCCGGCATAAGCTTCCGCCTGGTCGGAGTCTACCCCGATGACATACTTCTTGCTTTCCGCCGCGGCCTCGATAACCCCTACACTGGCAGGACCTGCTGCTACGAAAACGGTGTCCGCATTGTTGGCATACTGGGTTAATGCCAGATCCTTTGCTGTAGCGGAATCCACATAGGAGCCTACATAGGAAACCAATACCTTTACCTCCGGATCCATAAACTTTGCGCCCTGAATGTATCCTACTGCAGAGTCATTGATTACCGCAGCGGTATCCTTTGCCCCTACGAAACCGATGACATTATCCGCATTGGCATAGGGCATGGAGGACTTGGTTACTCCTG
>CALIEL010000288.1 GCA_938022235.1 Oribacterium parvum | reverse complement strand
TCAAGGAACCATGACTTGAAGAGTGCCTGAGCTTGCTGCTCTAAATTCTTGTTTATGCTCGTATTCACTTCGATTTTGTCATCAATAGCCTTCAAAATCGAAACAATCTGACTCTGCACCTCCTTTGATGGAATTACCAAACTCATACGTTTCAGATCCGCAATCGTAACATGACCTAATCCTGTGGTCTGTTTATTATTTGCAATCTGCATGAAGTGAGGCTTTAAAAATTTCAACACATAATAGAGAAAATCCTTTGTTACAAACTCCTCATTTGCGGTCACTTTAAAAATGTGCTGATTCAGCCATCCGTCATGTAGACGATAACGGAATACGTCTATAGATGTCCTCGGATTCCCAGACCAAGAAAACAAAAGTTCATCCCATCGGATAAAAACTTCTTCGCCATAATCGCCTTGAGTAAAAGACGTATTAGAATTGAGGCCATTGTTCAATTCCGCGATTTTGATCACCGGTAGTCCCGTTTCTGAAAAATCTATTTTCTTAAATGCAAGTCCATTTTTCCAAATGGCAAGATCAAATAAGGAACGTCTGGTACCATCAAAATCTGATTTTATGTTGTAGAGTGAGCTCTCATCAAATTTCATATCCAATCGCCCCCAGCTTCCTGCGAATCTCATCCTCAAGTTCATGAGAGCGCTCAAACATATCGGAAAGCTCCGATGTCAGTCTGGTCATTTTCTCTTCAAACGGCTCTCCGTCATCTTCCTTCTCTTCGATACCAACATAGCGTCCCGGAGTTAAAACATAGTCCTGCTTTGCGATATCTTGTATTGTCGCTACAGAGCAAAAACCTTTTTCATCCTCAAGCGTGCCATTCTGGAAAGCTTCGAATGTATCCGCGAGTTTTTGGATATCTTCTTCTGTAAAATCTCGATGCTTACGGTCTACCATATGTCCCATCTTGCGGGCATCAATGAAGACTGTCTTGCCTTTCTGTTTTTTGCCCTTTGAAATGAACCAAAGCGTCGCCGGGATTGTTACGCTATAGAAGAGCTGCGGAGGCATCGCAATAATGCCTTCGATCAGGTCATCTTCTATGATCTTCTTTCTGATTTCACCCTCGCCTCCAGTCTGGGAAGACAGTGCTCCATTTGCAAGAACAAGTCCAATCTTTCCATTCGGTGCAAGGTGGTGGATCATATGCTGAATCCATGCAAAGTTGGCATTACTCGCAGGAGGAAGTCCGTATTTCCAGCGAACATCGTCCATCAGCTTATCTTGTCCCCACGGATTATAGTTAAAGGGAGGATTGGCCAGAATGAAATCTGCCTTCAATGTTGGATGAAGGTCTTTCGTAAATGTGTCGGCATGATAACTACCAAGATCAGCATCAAGACCACGAATCGTAAGATTCATGATGGCCATCTTCCACGTGTCCGGATTGGCTTCCTGACCATATATTGAAATTGATCCTCTTTTAGCGGAGTGTGCTTGAATGAACTTAGCGCTCTGTACGAACATGCCACCACTGCCACAGCAGCAATCATATACACGGCAGTTTGAATAAGGCTTCAGAATTGATACCAACGTGTTTACGATACTTGACGGTGTATAAAATTCTCCGCCACCTTTGCCTTCCTTTTCGGCAAACTGAGCGATACAGTATTCGTAAGTTCTACCGAGGACATCTCGGTTACCTTCGGTCTCTCCCATATCCATGTTGGTAAAGAGGTCAACGACATCTCCGAGGACTCTTTTGTCCAGATCCGGACTAGCATAATTCTTTGGAAGTACGTTCTTGAGTTTCTTATTGTCGGCTTCGATTGCACGCATAGCATCATCAATAATCCTTCCAATTTCAGGCTTATGCGCTGCTGCCGCAATCTTATTCCAGCGGGCATCCTCCGGCACGAAGAATACGTTGTCCTCGAGATATGCGTCCGGATCATCCTCAAATCCATCCCCTTCGTCTACAAGCTGTTGATACTTCTTGTCAAATGCCGTAGAGATGTACTTCAGGAAGATAAGCCCGATTATCACGTTTCTATATTCTGATGCAGGAATGTGTCCCCAAAGTACGCAGGCAGCATCCCATATTTGCTTCTCAAAACCGATGTTGGCAGTATTTTTAACAGCCATTTTCCGCTATCCTCCATTTTCTATTTGTTTGATGTTTAACAAATTATTACTTTGCTTAAGGCCTATATCTCCATTATATAGCTTACATATAATTGTAGAACTCATTCAAAATGTCTAAAGGCATTATACCATACCCTATAAAACAAAAATAAGATAAGTAATACAAAGACTTATCTATCAGCCTCATGAAAACGGTTACAGTGCCGCTACTTAGCTTCCTTATCTTCCCGCTCTCCACTCCTTTTTCACCTGCTCCCAGATAGCAAAGGCCTTCCGAATCCGCTCTCCGCCATGGCGATACTCAAAAACATCTTCCAGTTCCTCATCGGAATAAGCGGAAAGGTCATGGGAATAGCTCAACATACGCTCATAATGCTCCCGTCTATACATGGCTTTTCCCCATTCACTGCTGTCTGTCCACAGGGTTCCCAAAAGGAAGATTCCGCTAATCAGGAGGCAAAAGGCAAGTCTGCCCTGTGCTGTTTTTTGTCTCCGATCAATCCTTATCTGCTCTCCGATTTCCATTTTCCGGTCTACGCCTATTTTCTGTTCTATTCTTGATGCCTGTTTTGTTTGAGATTTCTGTTCTGTTCTTAATTCCTGTCCCGAACTAAATCTCTTCTCATGCTTCCATAGGAACAAAATCAAAAATGCTCCCAGCAAAGCACTTTGATATTGCAGGGCATAACGGCTTTGAAAAGCATAGCTTTCCTTTAAAAACATATAGCGGGTAAGAAAAACCAGAGCATGACTGGCTAAGCCGTGAAGAAGCAGTAGTCCCGGCAGTAAACCAAAGTAGAAAGCCTCTCCACTATTTTCTGCTGCCATAGAACTTTTTCCTATCTGATTTTTAGCTTCTTCTTGCCTCTGCTCCGAAGAAAGACCTTTCTTTCCCTTCCCGGCAAATGCCTTTCCTCCTCCATTTCTTGCAGAGGCAAAAAACTTCCAAAGATACAAGAGGGTCATAAAAATATAAAAGAAAAGCACAAATGCGCCAATCAGAACAATCCCTTTTCCCTGTATTGTTCCGTCTCTAAGAAGCTTCTCCAGATTTTCCCCGGAAATAAGCATAGAGGAAAAGCCGTAAAAGATAAATTTCACCACAAAAAGCAGATGATTTTGCAGTACCTCTCTTAGGGAAATGCTTTCCGCCCCGGCATATTCATACACCGCATAGTGATTGCTAAGAAGATATAGAAAGAGACAAAGTCCATTGGAAATAAGGAGAAGAATCATCCCCTTCATATCCCAAAGCTTCTTCCCCAAAGCCAAGAAGAAGAACAGGGCAAAGCAGGAAAGGAATACCGCCAAGCAGTAGGGGCCTGCCACCAGTAAAATAAATGGCGGATAAATCGATAGAACAAGCAAGGAGCTTTTCTTGCTGAAGGCCTGATCCAAAGCATAGAAATAGTCATAAAATACTGAAAAGGCCAGAAAATGGATATATCCCGAGCCGTTTAAAAGCATTTCCCACTTATTTAAGCTGTAAAAAAGAATCAAAAACAGAAGCTGCTGCAAAAAGGGCAGCTGCTTTTTTCTCATAAAAAGCAGTAAGGGTTTGCTGGCTAAGAATAGTCCCAGTACCCCAAGTACCCGGTCAAAAATCAGGGTATAGCCAAAAGAATAACGGTTTATTTCCCTAAAAAAATAGGTCAAGGGAATTCTGGTTAAAATATCCTTTTGCAGTAAATCTCCAAGCTGAAAGGGCTTTCCCAAGTAAGAATTTACCAGCCGGATATAGTCGGAATACAAAACATCCGTAGTACTTAGAAGAACATAAAAGAGAATGGCAAGCGCCATAAGGAAAGAAAGGAGCAATAAAGCAATAGGGAGCTTCCCTTCTTTCCCCTTGGAAAGCAGATGCTTACCCGAAGCCGATGCCCCAAAAGCTTGCCCTAAGGGAACCCGCTCTCCGGAAGCTTCTACGCCGAAACTTTTCACATCAAAAGCTTTCTCTCCGGAAGCTTTTACGCCGGAAGTCGATACCGTAGAAACTTCTGACCCGGCCACCGGTATATTTCTGGTTTCTCCCTCATGCTCTGCCATGCTTTCCCTTCCTTTCTCCGCTATGTATTAGCTTTTATATAGTCCTATGGCGCAAACCCATTTTTCATAAATACAGTTTTAGAACAAATTTATGCTATTGGCCAAACTGCTCTAATTTTTCTGCTTTCGAAGCATAGAAGCAAATCTATTTTCACTTCTACATTTCAAAAATCAGATTAATCCTTTCTCCGATCCGGAGAATCTTTTAATATCAGAGGTTGGGAAATACCTCCTGGGTAATATCCCTATAGGCTCTTTCCTCCGGAACTTCCTTTAAAACAAGGCTGTTGTATAAGTTCGCTTCCGACGGAAGTTCCCTAAAGTCCTTGATGAAATGAATCTTCGTGCCTTGTCCGGACATTTCCGGATCAAAGACCTGGAAGAAAGTATCTCCGTAGAACTTACTCATCTTGTAGTTATTTTCCAGAATATAAACTTGTTTCCCCAAAACATAATCCCGGCCGTACTTCCCTATGGTCTGCTCAGCCAAGGAGTTCATCCGGTCCTGATCCTCCCAAAAGTAAATTCTGGGGAAAGACTCACGATATTTCATTTCCGCAGGGAATCGCAGGCAAACGAAGAGCAGGGCAAAAAATGTGGGAATCGGCATACCGGTATTTCCCAACAGATAGGCAAAGTATAAAAGAGCCGCCGCAAAGCTTACATAAACCCAACGCATTTCCACTCGAATAGTAATGGAGGAGCATCCGATACAAAGAGCAATAAAGCATAGGAACAAAATATTTTTCCCGAAAAACTCTTTTTTCAGCTTGCCCTTACGAATGGCAAAAAGCAAAGCCAAAAGAATGCTAAAGGCTAAAACTGCAATGGAAGCGTAAATGACATAGCGATGCTTTCTGCCTACTTCTTCCCAGGGAATTCCCGCAAGGTAATCCGGCCCCGCCTGAATGCCGAAAATATAAAATACCTGAGAAAAGGCATGGGACAGAGCTTTCGTCAGAGAAAAGCCGTCCTGTACCTCCGTTCCTCCCGTTCCCTTCGGCACAAAGGAACCGATGGCCAGGCTGCGAATACTGAAGAACAAAAAGGCCTGTACAAAAGGCAGGAAGAAGGGAAGAAGCTTCGGTCTTTTCCGGGCTTGGCTCTCCGACTTATCCTGTTTCCCTGCGCTTGCGCTTACATTTGCACTTGCACTTGCACTTGCGCTTGCATTTACACTTTCACTTACATTTGTATATGCACCTGTACTCGCACTTATATATGCACTTGTATTTGCGCCGGTATTTACACTTGTACTTTCACTTTCGCCCTGCTCCACTACAATATACTGCTTTCCCACGGCAGCAATCCCTGACAAAGCGGACTCCGAAGCTTTTGCATAATCTGCAGCTTTCGCACCATCTAAAACTTTCGCATTTTCCGATTCTTCCGCTTCTTTTGGCCCTATATTCTGCACCCCGACAGCAGTATTTACCTCCGCCTGTTTTCCTCTGAAAATGAGGGGAATATAAAATAACGGCAGTAGAGCCACATATCGCTCATGGGTGAAAATCAAGAGGAAGAAAAACAGATGAGAAAAGAAAAGCATTTTCCCAAAAACCCTCTCCTGGCAGTCGATTTGTCGGTAAAGGAAATACAGAGTTAAAAGGGCAAAGCCCAAAGCCAGGGTTTCCAAAATGCCGATGGCCTGCCCAATCTGGTAATAGGCAAAGTGGGCAGAGAGAAAAAGAACGCCCAAAGCCAAGGAAAGGATGCGCTTCTTAGTCATTTTCAAAGAAAAGAAAAAGAGAAAAAAGGCCAGCAGGCTGTTCAGAAAAATGTTGAAATGCAAGTAACGGTTGGGATCTGCCCCCACTAAAGCCATTTCGATATAGGAAATCGCCCAATACACCGGGCGGAAACGTACCGCCTGCCCAATGGGAAAGCTGAATTCAAAGAAATTTTGCTCCCGGAAAAAGGAAAACAAATACAGGTCATCCATGTAAAGAGCCTTGATGTGAATCTGCCGGTTAATCCAATAGGCAGAGCCCAATAGGAAGAGGAAGGCCAGTAAATAGCCCCCCAGCGGTATTCCTTTTATAAAAGCTTTATTTCCTTCTTGTTTCATTTACTCCTTACCTTTCTATTGGCGGATTTCGTAATGCACTCCACCTGCTATTTATTCCCTATAGATATAGCGAAACGCGGACACGTTTTCGCGATATTCCAAACGTAGTGATTTATTCCCTAAAGATATAGCGAGGCTGCCACTTTCATCCTACTGTCAACTACTGCTTTCATTCCTTCGGAAACCCTATTGCAAATACTCCGACAGCAACTGCAGGATCCTGTCTTTTTCCATCTGCTCTTCCGGACTTAATTCCGGATAGGGCCTTTCTTCCCAAGGATATTCTAAACGCTCTTTCCGAATCTGTAAAAGCAAAAGCTGTTCCGCCCCTTCGCCATTAGATTCTGAAAATGCCTTTACGCCATCAAGAGGCAGGATTATATTTTTCTCCACCAGCATAGGACTTTGGAAAATGCCTTCCTCCGCCATTTGCAGAAGCATCTCCCTGGCCCGCTCTTCTCTCTCATCATGCAGGAATCTTTGCTCCAAATACACATAGTCGGTATCGGACCATTTTAAGAACCAGGCAAAATAGAGGGGGGAATCATAAAGTCCCGGACTTCCTCCGGATCCCTCCACGTCCGTAATGCTTTGCACATTGCAGGGGATTCGATAGCATTCCGGTGTCTCCGCAAAGGCCAAAACATGGTGCCTTGGATTTTTTGCCATTTCCGAAAAGGCAGGAAGGCTCCCCTTTTCTCCTTGGTTTTCCAGTTCCACCAAAGCATGGTCATAATAGCCCTTGTTGGCTAAGTCAATGGGAGTGAATCCCACCGCCCCCGCCCAGCTGGTGGTGATGGTGCTAAGAAATGCCGCAAGGTAGAAAGGGAAGAAGAAAAAGGATTTTAAAAGAAGGATAAAGCCCTTGGAACCGGCTGTACTTGTCTTCATAAGACCTTTTTGAGCATTCTCTTCCTGAAGACGCTCCCCTTGAAGATTCTTCTGAGCATTCTCTTCCTGAGGACGCTCCTCTTGAAGATTCTTCTGAGCATTTTCCTCTTGAAGATTATTCTCCTGAAGATTTCCACCGCTAAAGCATAGCAGCAAGGCCAGACTTTCCCATAAAATATAGTAATTCCCGTCAATCTGCCAAAGCATTACAAAACTTAATAGAGAAAATACCATTATCACAAGGAAGGACAAGGCAAGGGGAAGGTAATCCCAAATGGAAGCTTCCCGACTCCCCCTACGTAGAAAGGCTTCTCTTCCCGAAAAACTATTTCTTCCAAGTAAGCTATTTCTTCCCGGTAAACTATTTCTTCTCGGTAAACTATTTCTTCTCGGTAAACTATTTTTTCCCGGTAAGCATTTTCTTCCTAAGGAAAAGCACTGCCATAAAGCGAAGAGTAAAATCAGCGGAAAAAGCACACCGCTCCAGGCAATGGCCACATGCTCCATATCCTCTCCCACAGGATAAAAAAGAAAAGAAAAGAGTCTACGGAGAAAGGAGAAGGCAGATTCCGAAAACGAAAGCTCCCCGCTGTAATCCACATGGGCATCCAGATTAAAGGGCCAGTTTACATGAAAGCCGATGGCCTTGAAAATGCCGGTAAAGGTGGTGGAAAAGGGAAGCCCCGTAATCCAAAAAGTCCGAAAGGTAATGAGTCCTGTATAGACTATCGAAAACAGGACAAAGGGAAGCTCCGAAGTCCACTTCTCTCCCTTCGCCTGAATCCTATTGTAATTTGTATTTATGTTACTATTAATCCCGGTTTTCGCATTTATGCTCGCATTGGTATTTGTGTTCCTATCGGTATTTACTTGCGAATTTGTTTTGATACTCCTCTTCCCGAAACACTCCAAAAGCATGGTGAGGAGAAAAACGATTCCCAGTAGCGTAGAGAAGACCACCGCCGTAGGTTTAAAGCTGTAGCTGAAAAAGAGCAGGAAGCAGCTTTGCAATCTCTTTCTTTTTAGGAAGAAATACAAAGCAGAGAGTTGAAGCAAAAGGGTGAATAAATCCGTTTTCATGGTAAGGGACATATTCCCCACAGACGATAAAAGAAAGAAACAGAGTATGCCAAGGTAAAGCTTCTTTCTGTTTTCCTGAAAATGAAAGAGCAGTAGCCCAAAAACCAAGGCCAAGGCCAGATAGGTCCATAGGCTGAAGGACAAAAGAAAGCCATAGCCCGGAAGATAATTTAAGGGATAGGTCAAAAGCTCCAGTCCCTTGGGATAGCTGTAAACGCTGTTGATTTGCCCGTGGGCAGAGAAAAAGCCCTCGGGAAACAGGACATACGCACTTCTAAGTCCGTAACGAAGGGAGTCATAATCCAATGCCACATTGCTGCGGTTCATTTGTAGGATAAAAAAGGGAAGGGCAAAGACCAAGGGATACAGCGTCCCCTCCTGAAAGTCCTTTTCTAAAAAGGCCAAAAACCATTTAAAGTCTTTAAATATTTGCAAAGGTCTTCCCGTGGTAATAAAGCGAAACAAAAGGGCAAGCACAAAAAACCATAAGCCGGAAACAAGCATTGACAAAAGCATACGGTGAAGATAGGCAAAGACCAGCGTTGGTAAAATAAAGAGAAGAAAGAGAAAGCTAAAAAAAGCTCTATTGATTGCTTCTCCGGAAGCTTCCCTTCTCAAAAAAGCGCCTTTCCCCGGTACATCCTGCATTTTCCTTTTGAGAAAAAATCCCATAAGACAGAGAAAAAGATAGGCAAAAAGCCAAAGCATTTCCCGGAAAGCAACTTGGGTTTTCTCTTCTAAAAAACGCTCCAGATTTCCCGAATCACGAAAAAACAGCAGAAAAAAATAAAGGGAAAGAAGACCGATTCCTCCACCGGCGATTGTTTTTACAATGCTTCCTCTTCTTCCCTCTGCCATTCCTATATCCCTTCTACCCTTTTTGTTATACTTTAGCAAATTTTTACTTGCCGTTAGCGTCTTTCTGTCTTCGATGCTAAATCCCTTATCATTTTGATCAATGCCTTATCCTCTATACCTGAGCATATTGCTAAATATCTTGCTATTCATATTTCTGTATTTTAGGCTATTTAGGAGGTTTTTTCAAGACGAAGGATTAATCGAAAAAAATTTCCACAAGAAACAGGAGAAAGTGCATAAAACCACCCTCTATTTTTTCAAAAAATAAATACAAATTTATAGAACCATGTTACAATCATAACAATCTACAAGTTGGAAAAACAGAAAGGAGATTTTATGGGTGCAAATTGGATTGTTTGTCTTGTGGTGGTGATTTATCTTCTGGCCATGCTGTTTATCGGCTGGTATTCCTCCACAAAAATCACAAGTAACACGGACTTTATGGTAGCAGGCCGTAGGTTGGGACCGCTGCTGATGGCAGGAACTCTTGCCGCCACGGAAATCGGAGGGGGCAGCTCTCTAGGCGTTGTGCAAAACGGAATGTCCGGCTATGGATTAAGTGCCGCTTGGTATATTATCACCATGGGAATTGCCTTTGTCATTCTCTCTTTCATGGCTCCCAAGTTCCGAGCCGCCACGGTAAAAACCGTACCGGAGTACTTCCGGAGACGTTACGGAAAATCCTCCGGATTGGTTACTGCCATTATCATGCTGCTTCCTTTAATAGGGCTTACCGCAGGACAGTTTATTGCATCCTCCGTTATTCTTTCCACTATGCTGGGACTGAGCTATAAGCTTTCCGTAATCATTGTTGCGGTAGTGGTGACGGTTTATTCCATTATGGGCGGTCTTTGGAGCGTAACCCTTACCGACTTTGTCCAGGTCTTTCTGATTATTATCGGTATGATGGCGGATGTACCTTTCGCCCTCTCCCATGCCGGCGGTGTGGAAGCCGTGATTCAAAATGTTCCTAAGGAGAGCTTGAATCTTTTCGCCGGCTATGATTTCTTCGGTATTCTTTCTCTCGTCATTATGTACGTAGGAACCTTCTCTGTAGGACAGGAAGCGGTTTCCCGTTTCTATGCCGCAAGAGATGAAAAGGCGGCAAAGCAGGGAGCTTGGCTTGCCGCACTGTTAAACTTTATTTATGCCTTTATCCCTACTGTTTTGGGATTGATTGTACTTGCACTGATCAACATGGGAAAATTCTCTGCCGATGAATTTGCTTCCGTTGGCGCACGGTATGCCTTACCGATTCTGGCGATTCGCACCATGCCTGCTATCATTTGCGGCCTGCTCTTCTCCGGTGTTATCTCCGCCACCATGTCCAGCTCCGACTCCGACCTTTTGGGAGCCGGATCCATCTTTGCCAATGACATTTTCAAAATCTTCCTTAAGCCAAATGCCAGTAGCAAGGAAGTTATGAATGTGACCAAGATTACCATGGTTTTGGTAGGTATCGCTTCCATGTTTATTGCTCTTTTCAACACCCAGAGCATTGTTTCCATCCTGATGTTCTGCTTTACCCTTCGAGCTGCCGGTTCCTTCTTCCCCTATGTACTGGGACACTTCTGGAAGAAAGCCTCCACGGCAGGAACCATTGCATCTTTGGTACTTGGAACCATTACCGTAGTCTATCTGGAACATGTGTCCAAAGGAATGCTCTTCGGCATCCACTTTAGTCAGGCCATTATTCCCGGACTGGTAGCCGCATTCTTCGGCTTTATGGTTTTCTCCATCCTCATGCCTCCTGCAAAGGAAGGAACAGAGCTGGCGGAGGAAGCAGACGACTAATCCGGACACAAGTTTCTAATCAAAATAAAAGATAGGGAAAGAACAAGTTTGAGCTTAACTTTCAGGTAGTATAGCTGTAGAAAGGGGAAATCTGAGCCCGCCAAAATTACCGAAATCCGGTGAAGTGAAAGACTGTAAGGATCAATAATTGAAGCGACAGATGCAGTATAGACATGAAAGAGGGCAATCTGAGCCCGTCAGTACTTACTGAAAGCAAGCTAAAGCGAAGCTTGAAGTTAGTACTGCTACGAAGGCGAAGTTAGCGGGAGCGTGCCCGATTTCATGCCTATACTGCATCGGAGCTTATTCTTAAATATTTACAGTCCCTCACTACGAAGGGCGAGCTTAGCGAGAGCGTGCCCCAATTTCACAGCTATCTGCCGAAAAGTGCTATCTATTCTTTCCCTCTCTTTTTTTGACCTGAAATCGTTGTGGCCGGATTAGGACTTCTTCCAACACCACGCCTTCTCTTTGGGTGAGTAGCATTTCCACTGCCGAGGCCACATCCTCCGGCAGAAGGTAGCTTCCTTCGTCTCCCACGGTAAAATCCGCATTTCTGTAGAGCTTGGTATCCGTCATGTCCGGTAAAATACTATGTACCTTTAGACCGCTTTTTCTATATTCGGAAAATAGACTTCTAGCGAAGGACAGTAATCCTGCCTTTCCTGCCCCGTACACCGCCCCATAGGTATTTCGTTCTAAAGCCGTCACGGAGGAGATGAATATGATGTGACCCCGATTTTCCTTTAACTCACGCAAAAAATATTGCGTCAATATCATGGGGATTTCCAGATTCAACTCTGTCATCTCTCGAATTTTTGCTTCTTCTACATTTTCCTGCAAACCATAGTAGGCTACCCCCGCCGAATGCACCAATATAGCAAGCTTTCCCTTTTCCTGAAGGCTTTTTAAAAAGCTGTCCCTTTCTTCTTTCTTCCGTAAATCCAGAGAAATCGCTTGAAAAGAAGGGGCAAGACCGGAAAAGTCTCGGCCAATACCATAGACGGTATAGCCTGCTTTTTGCAGGCTTTCCGCAATAGCAAAGCCAATGCCGCCGGAGGCTCCGGTGACCAACGCCAGCTTCTCTTGCTGTTGCTCCTTACACAAAATTTCCAATTTCACACCCCTTTTCTTCTCATGCCCATGTCTTTTTATAAGCTTGCCCTTAGTTCTGTTTCAGGTCTTAGTTCCTGCTTGCCTCTATTTTTCATTTACACCATCTGCTTCCCGGTTATCCCAACGGAAGATTTTTTCCTTAGGGAGCCTTTCCAGTAAACGGCTATACAAAAAGCCTTCCATTTCTTCCATCAGCTCCCTGGGATAATGGTAGTAACCCCCGGTATTTTCATAGGGAAATTGGGTATGGGGAGAATGGGGCAAAGCCTTTCCCATAGCCTTTAAATAGCTTTCCGAAATCCGAAAGCTTCCCAAACTGCAATCATGAATCTGCTCCATGGGGATTTTTTCAAAAACTTCTTGGAGCAAAGCACCATAGAGCTCCTTCCAACGGGGATGATAAATCATAGGATCAAAGCAAAGCCGCACCAGATAACCTTCTTCCAAAGCCTTTTGAATGGCAAAGATTCGGGAGGAAAGCCTGGCAGTACCCTCCTCCGCCTCTTCAATAATTTCCTCCGGGGACAGGGTAAAGGCGAAAATCATTCGTTTTCTTCCCTCCGAAGATAAGGGCAATCTTTGCATTTTCCGCCAAAGCCCTTCTCCCCCTGCCTTGGTTCTCACCTCGATACGAAGAGCATTTTCCTGATTTAAAAAGCGGGCAAATTCCTCCACATAGGGATAAATTCCCTCCATCGCCAGCAAATCCGTATCATAGGAAATGCAGAGATACAAGCTTCCCTTCTCCGCTATCCACTTCCTGCAATCGGCAAAATAATCCTCCAGATTTAAAAACATCACCAGATTGCTGCTGGGGTACATCCCCTGCAAATAACAGTAGGCACAGTGAAAGGGGCAATTCATCAGGAGGGAGGTATAGCAAAAATGGCTTTCCGAAAAGTCCTGGCACACCACCGCGCCATCATACAGCCTTTGTCCCTCTTTCTTTGCCAAAATCAACTTTCGGCTATGGGACTGGGCAAGCCTCCCCTGTTTCTTTCGATTAAACACATCCTTGTAGTGCTTAATCGGAATGACTTTTGCCTTGGGGAATTTCCGTAAAATCCCTTCCGCTTCCGGGCTCTGTAGCAGGGCCTCCTCCACATAAATATGCTGAAAATGCTCTTGATAGGGATAGCTTTTTTCGCATTTTCCTTCCGGCAATGTGCCTCCGAAACGCTCACAAGGGATTGGCGATATAACTTCGGAATCGTTGTCATGAATCTGCAACAGATTGCCCGAGCCATGACATTTTACCTGCAAAATTCTTTCGGATAAAATCCATTCCTTCAAAGAGGAAAGGGCTTTTTTCCCTGCTCTTTTATCAATTAACGTAAGCCTACCTTGCTTATCTATATCCTTCTCAAGGCCTTTGAGAACCTCTTCTTTGACTCCATTTTCGGCATCCTGACCGGCATTATTCCCTGCATTCTGTTTTCCGAAATTCTGCTCTAAATATTCCCGGACTTCTTCCGGGGAAATCCCTTGCAGGAAGGCATAACGAAGCAGTCTTTCCAGCTGTTTTTCCATCACAAAGGAACAATGCAAGCTTTCGGAAAGACTTTGAAGCTGCTGCCGAAAAGCAAGCTCTCCTTCCTCTTCTTTTCTTCTTTCTTTGGATTTTTCCTGTAAAAATCCGATGAAACGAAGAACTTTGTCCTCTTCCTTTTGCAAAAGAGCTTTCATTTTTTCCTGCCGGGATAAGGAAGAGAAGGGCGCTTTTTCTTCACCGGGACTCACCCCAAAATCCGTTACACAGCGAAGGAAAAAGAAATCTTCCGGAGCCAGGTAGAAATTCGCCGCCTGAAATACCGCGGCACTTTCCATATCGTAAAGCAAGGTGTTATCAAATCCGCTAACGCCTTCGGAGTCGCTATGTTCTTTGGAATCGCTGTGTCTTTCGGAGACGCTTTGTTCTCTGGAATCTCCGTGTATTTCGGAGATAATTTGTTCTTTGGAATCGCCGCGTCTTTCGGAGACGGTATCCCTATTCCCCATAGAATCAAGTTCTAAAATCTTATCTCCTGTTATAAGTCCGGCCTCGGGAAAATCCGGCTTGTATAGTAAATCCGGATAAAACTTGCGACCTGTGCTTTCCTGCTCCAAGCTTTGAATCCAAAACCAACGGCCTAGCAAATCTTCTGATGTCCGCTTTCTTCCTAAAATCGCCGCCGCGCTTCCCAAGGATAAAAGCAGATCTCCTTTTTTCGCTTTTTCTTCCTGTAAGGTAGAAGCCACGGATGCGGAAGCATTAATCTGTCCCTGTCCGGTGATGGTCAGGAGGATTTCTTCCCCTTCATACTGCAAAAAGGGAAACGAAATTTTTCGTTTCCCCAGACTTAGTTTCTTGATAAGATGTTCTACTTCTCCCTTGTGGGCCGCAAAGATATAGACCATTTTTATTCCTTTGTTTTATTTCTCAAGCTTGTTCTTTGGCTTTATTCCTTAGCTTGTTCCTTGGCTTTATTCCTTAGCTTTATTTCTTGGCTTTATTTCTTAGCTTTTCTCCTGTTCCGCTCTCCGATAGGCTTCCCTATAAAAATAATCCTGAGAATCCAACCGTTCCTCCGGCATAGGATCCGGATCATGATATAGACCGTCGGAAAGAAGCCATTTTCCTTTTTCCGTATCTTGGAAGCCTAAGTCAAAGATTTTCCGAACCCGATTCTTATTCTCAGGATCCCAAATGGGTACAGCCACCTCTACCCTCCGAAGAGTATTTCTGGTCATGCAGTCCGCACTGGCAATGTAAAGCTCCTCTTCCTCTCCCTGTCCAAAACGATAAATGCGGGAGTGTTCCAGATACCGGCCCACAATGCTTCGAACGGAGATGTTCTCCGTCTTTCCCGGAATTCCGGGGATGAGACAGCAAATGCCTCGAACCAGAAGCTGAATCACTACTCCGCTTTTGGAAGCATCAATCAAGGCATCAATAATATCCTTATCCGTAAGGGCATTTAACTTGAAACCGATATAGCCGCCTCTACCCTCTTCGCATTTTTTCTTTTCTCCTTGGATTTTTTCCAGGATGCGATTTTGTAAACCATGGGGAGCCACCCAAAGTGCCTCCGTAGATTCCACAGTTTCTCCCAAAAGAAGGGTACGGAAAACCTCTGCCGCATCCTTTCCAATGCTTTGGTTTGCAGTCATTAAGCAAAGATCCGTATACAAAGTAGCGGTTTTTTCATTGTAATTACCGGTTCCGATCTGGGTAATGTAGTGGATACCCTGTTCCGTCTGTTTTGCGATTAAGCAAAGCTTGGAATGCACCTTATAATTGGGTAAGCCGTAAATTACCTGACAACCTGCGTCCTCCAGACGGTGAGACATCTCGATGTTGTTGGCTTCGTCGAATCTTGCCCGAAGCTCCACCAACACCAGCACTTCCTTCCCATTTTCCGCAGCTTCACAAAGAATATCCACAATCTGACTGTGGCTAGCTACCCGGTACAAGGTAATCTTAATGGAAACCACGGATGGATCCCTGGCCGCATCCTGCAACAATCCTAAAAATCCCTTCATGCTTTCGTAGGGGTAAGACAGCATCAAATCCCGACGTTCTACCTGAGAAAGAACGGATTCCCCTTTTTGAATGTAGGCAGAGCTTCTGGGGCTGTACTTCGGATAGAAAAGCTCGGTCTTCTCTCGAAAGCTGTTCTGTAAGGTAAAAAGGAAGGACAAATCCAAGGGTGTTCCGCAGTGCAGGATGTGCTTGTGGGAAATGCCAAGATGCTCCGCTATTTTTTTCTTCACGGACTTATGCAACTCTCTGGTGAATTCCAAACGTACCGGATTCAAACGGTTTCGCTTCTTTAAAAGCTGCTCCATCATGCCGCGATAGTCCAAATCCTCATCATAGACATCCGTAGCGTCAATATCCGCATTGCGAGTGATTCGAAGAATGGACTTTTCCTTAATCTGATAGCCGGGATAAAGCTTGGAAACAAAGTGTAAAATCAACTCCTCGGACAACATGTGATAGCCCTTTCTTCCGGGAATCTCGATTAATCGTTTAAATACCGGGTTCCAGCAGGGCACAATTCCCAGCTTCTTTTTGCCGTTCTTGCTTTCCAGACGTACCACCGCATAAAGCTCCCGATTCTGTAAGAAGGGGAAGGGCTGTGTCTTTCCCACAATCATGGGAGAAAGGTAGGGACGAATGGCCTGATCAAAGTAGATTTCCAGCTGACTTTGCTCCGCCTTGGACAGTCTTTGGAAGTTAATGATGTGGATGCCCACCGGCTCCAGCTCTCCCATGACCTGCTCATAAATTTCTTTTCGCTTTTGCTCCAGGCGTTGAACCTCTTCTAAAATCAAATCCACCTGTTCTTCACTGCTAAGATCGGTTTTATTGTCCCGGGTAGTTTTCTTAGAGCGCATTTGCTGCATCAAGGTACCCACACGCACCATAAAAAACTCATCCAGATTGGTCTGGTAAATGGAAATAAAGGGCAGACGATCCAGGAGGGGCACTCGCGGATTTCCTGCCTCATCTAAAACGCGCTCATTAAATAAAAGCCAAGATAGTTCCCGGTTTTGATACGCTTCTCTTCCTTCCTTCATTTTCCATCCCTCTTTTCTCTCTATAGCGGCAGGAAAGAATTTCCCCTTATCCGGCTCCTGCCTGTCCATGTGGCTGTCTCTTTCGTTATGCAGTAAGGTCTGCTTCGTTTCTTTCCTATTCCTTAAAGATAATAAATCTTCCCTCCCCCTCTGTACAGAGGGAAGAGGGAAGAAATTTTGTTTTCTACGAAAATGAAAGCTTCTGGAATGGCGATTTTTCCGCTCTGTCCAAGACATGGCTTAGGCCTTTTCGTTCTTTGCCAAAATCGGCATGATAATTCCTAAAACAGAAAGCACTACCGGGGTAATGATATTTAAAGCCATAGTGAAAGGATCATCGGAATGCATTCCCATCAAACTGCAGATTGCGGTAAGAGCAAAGCACCATACACCGAAGCCCAGAGCCACTGCATTGTTCTTTACAAAGTAATACTCTCTTGGGAACTTGTCTCCTGCCTTTCTTAAAGCAATGTAAGCCACGAATACCCAAAGGTAACGAAGAGGCATACATACGGAGTTTAACTTGGTCAGCTGCTTCAATACCGCTGCCGCTCCCGGAACGAAGGACTGTGCCAGGATGATGGAGCCGGAAAGTACCGCTACCATGACAATACCGTTTACATAACTTCCTTCCTTGTTCTGCTTTAAAAGCTTCTTGGGGAAGAATGGACGTGTCTCTTCATTGTCCAAAAGCATACGAAGAGGAGCATCAATACTGATAATCAAAACCGCAAACTGTCCAATTACGTTACAAAGAGCATAAATTACCAGTAAAGTGTCGCCTACGTGATAGTACTGGCCAAGCTTCTGGAATGCCCAGTAGGATCCGTTTGCCGCATAGGAATCGAAGGCTTCCTTGCTTTCGTTGATTAATGCAGGGTCAAACATCATACCCATAGCGATGGTTCCCAGCATAGCACATACCACAACCATGATAGCCAGAGCAATCATTCCCTTGGGGAAGCCCTTACTGGGGTTTTCTACCTTATTTACATAAGGAGAAATCTTCTCACATCCGCCTACCGCAAATACCAGGATGGAAAGAGAAGTAAAATACTCCAAACGGAAATTAGGGATAAGGTTCTTTAAGCTGAAATCCAAAGAAACATAGTCTCCCTTAGGATTGATAGCCGGTGCCGCAAACATCATGACGATGTAGAGCAGGGACATAATAAACATACTGGAGCCTGCCAAGGTAGCCATCTTCTTCAAGGGGTTTAAGCCCTTGCTGGCTACATAGCAGAAGATAATGAGCAAAGCAAAGGTAATCAACTGAATCATGAGCGTGCCTAGCTTATCATAAAGCTCTGCGCTACGGAAGATTACCCATGACAATGCCTTCAGTCCGCCACTTGGCTTACTGGCAATATAGGTGATGTGACAAGCCCAATAGGTCCAACCTGCATAGTAAGCAAGCTTTGTGCCTAAGGTTTCTCTAATCCAGGAGCTTACACCGCCTCCCGCATGCTTGAAGGCAGAGCCCAGCTCTCCTACCATTAAGGCATAGGGGACAAAATAAAGGGCAAACATGAAAATCCAGCTGAAAATAACCTGAATTCCGTTGAACCATACGAAGCCGTTGGTTACGTTTCCAAATCCCCATACTGTGGAAAAGGCCATAAACGCCAGCATTTTCCAACTAATTTTTTTCTGATCCATACTTATTCCTCTTCAATTCTAATTGCTGAAATCGTGTCACGAAGCTTTCGTAACACAGGTTGAGCGATTTTTTCCTCCGGCCCTGTTCTCCATTTTCAGTTCCAAAGAAAAATCTTTTTACGAAAAGAGAATTTCGTAATTTCCGTCACCCCGTCCAAAAACGGAGGAGGAGAAAAACAGCTTAGCTACTTCCACCATGTATCCGGTGTCCTTCACCCCTGCAGTTTCGTAGGGGGAGTGCATAGCCAGCTGGGCCAAACCGATGTCCACCGTATTCAGGGCTACCTGACTGTTGGAAATGTTTCCAAGGGTAGAGCCTCCCAACATATCGGACCTGTTGGTGAAAATCTGGAAAGGAACCTTTGCCTTTTCGCAGAACTGCTTGAAAATGGCACCGGAAATTCCATCCGTGGTGTACTTCTGGTTGGCACTGTACTTAATGACAATTCCCTTATTGATATAAGGACGGTTTGTGGGATCCGCCTTATCCGGCTGGTTGGGATGTACCGCATGGGCATTGTCTGCAGAAAGCAGGAAGCTGTTCTGCAAAGCCTGCAAATACTCGTCTTCGGTCTTTCCGAAGGCACGAATAATTCGCATTAACACATCCTTTAGGAAGGTGGAAGCTGCGCCCTGCTTGGTACCGCTGCCTACCTCTTCATTGTCATAGACACAATGAACCGCCACACTATGCTTTGGCTTTGCTGCAAGAATTCCCTGTAAGGAGGAAAATCCGCACTGCAAATCATCCAGTCTTCCGCTGCAAAGGTACTCTTCCTTTGCCCCTAAGATGCTGGCCTTTTCCCTGTTGTAAAGGAAGAGGTCCGTATCCAGGATATCCTCCGGCTTAACTCCCAGTTCCTTTCCGATAAATTCCAGAAAGGCACCCTTCTCCTGGAAGGAGGAAAATAAAGGCAGCATATCCTTTTGTGCATTGAAGGCATAGCCGTCGTTGACTTCACGATTCATGTGAATGGCAAGGTTCGGGATAATCATTAAGTCTCTGTCCACATTTAAGAGCTTAGTCTCTACTCCGCCCTTTGTCTTGCAAATGACTCTTCCCGCCAAAGACAGCGGTCTGTCCAGCCAGGGGGAGCAAATCATTCCGCCATACTTCTCCACATTCAGCTTCAGATACTCCTTGTCAATCCCGATTTCCGCATTGGCCTTGATTTTGAAAACCGGAGAATCACTGTGGCTGGCCATCATCTGGAAGCCCTTGAAATCCCCCTTGGGAAGGACAAAGGCTATTAAAGCAGAGCCGTTCCTTGTCACATAGTACTTTTCTCCTGCCTTCAGTTTCCAGGCCTCTCCCTCATAGAGAGCTTTAAAACCGCCCTTTTCCAAAGCCTGCTTCATATTTTCCACAGCAAAAAAGGCATTGGGACTTTGGTCCAAAAAGTCCATTAATTTACGGTTTATGCTTTGTTCTTCTTTGTCTATCGGCATATAGACTCCTTTCTAATCTTGCAAGAACCGGTGGTCACTGAAATACATCGTGACACCCGAATGGAATTATACCGTAAAAGCCCGGACAATGAAATACTGTCCGGGCTTTTCTTTTATGCTATTTATGCAAAAGCATTTGTTTAATGCTGTTTCTATTTATTCAAAACTATCTGTTCTGAGAAATAGCTTCCAAGCAATTTGACAAAGGAGATATTATAGTGCAGCTTCTACAGCCTTTCTTACCTCTGCCATGTCTGTAGTGGGCTCAAAGCGGGCAATAACATTTCCCCTTCTGTCCACCAGGAATTTGGTAAAGTTCCACTTAATCTCCGGATTCTTCTCATAGTCCGGATCAATCTTTGGAAGCATATCCCGAAGAAGATCTGCCATCTTGCCTTCTCCGAAGCCCTTAAATCCCTGCTGCTCCTTTAAGAAACGGTAAAGAGGAATCTGGGTTTCTCCATTTACATCCACCTTCTTCATCTGAGGGAACCGGGTATTGTAGTTTAAAGTACAGAACTCATGAATTTCCTCATCGGTTCCGGGAGTCTGTCCGGCAAACTGATTGCAAGGAATATCCAGAATCTCCAGTCCCTTGTCGTGGAATGCCTCGTACATCTCCTCCAGCTCCTTATATTGGGGTGTAAAACCGCAGCCTGTTGCTGTGTTTACTACCAATACTACCTTTCCTTCGAAATCCTTTAAGTCCTTCTCTCCGCCCTTGGTGTCCGCTACCTTGTAATCATAAAATCCCATAAAAAACTCCTTCCTAATACTATACTAACGTTCTATTTGAATTCCCTTCCGTCTTTGGCTTTTTGAAAGATTTTTGGCAATTCAATTTTTTACAATCTTTATTGTAGTGAGGGCAAACTTCCCTGTCAAGGAAAAGAATCTAAAAATTCAAGAAAGTCTAAAAATTCAAAAAAGTCTAAAAATCATCCATGCCTATACTTTTTCTCCAAATGTTGCAATCGCAACAAACTTTATTTTTTCTCTTTGCTATACTTTGCTCAGATTCAGAATTTATAAGTCAGAGTTTACAGGAGGATAAAATAATGGCACAGATTACTAGTGATATGTTGGTAGGACAGATTGTAAATGAGTATCCTATGTTAATTGATACTTTACTGGAGGCAGGAATGCATTGTCTTGGTTGCCCCAGCTCCCAGATGGAGTCCTTGGAGGATGCTTGCATGGTTCACGGATTAAACCCGGATGCTCTTGTTTTGGCATTGAACAGTAAGTTAGGAGAGGTAGAGGCGTAATGAGTGCATTTTTAGGGCCGATTCATTATTGGTTATATAATAAGATTCAGCTACAGGAAGAGCTGATTAAGGATATTGTAGCTTACGGCGAAAAAGAGCAATGGAAGGCTTTTGCTGATGGAAACTTGGCTGAGAAAACGGTAAATAAAGAGTTACGTCCTTTAAATGAATTGATTGACGTAATGAACATTCACGGATGGTTGCAGGAAAGAGTGCAGGATGCGGAAGCTCGCTATGCTCTTTTGGTTACAACCGTTCTGGCAGAGGATAGTTCCCGTCTTTCTTCCTTAGAGGATATCGCCTTTCAGTTTGGACAGAAGCACGCTTTGGAGGCTGACTCCGATGCCAGCGACGCTTACAGAAAGATTGACGATTCTCTTTTAAACGGTATGCCCTGTGACAGAGTAAATGTCTTAACAGAGCAGGATGTGGATAGAACCTCCTGGCAGCAGGAAGAGGATATTCATGCCCCCTTCTGGGAGGCCGTTTCCGGAGATCCTAAGGTTTACTATCAGTTGAGGAGAAAAATTATGGAAGGTATGTTAAAGGATACCAAGCTCCATATGGATTCTTCTGATGAGAACCATTACAGCATTTACAGATAAAGGGAAATACTGCCGGTTCAGATTAAAGGCTGGCGTAATGCCATAGCACCGGCGATACTATATTTTTATAGGAATCTTTTATTGAGGGGTCAGCACTTTGAAGACACCCTTCTCCTATTACTATTGCAAAAATTCAAAAAATACGAAAAGAGGAAGTTTATGAATCAAAGTGTAATTCTCATGGAAGAAGACCATGCCAATATCAATAGAGCCCTAGGGGTTATCCGTAACATTTGCCTGCAGCTGATGCAGGGTGGGGAAGTTCCCGATGAGGATTTCCGGGAAATCATCGAGTTTGTTCGGGAATATGCAGATAAGCATCACCACGGTAAGGAAGAGAAATTCCTTTTCCCTGTGATGGTAAAGAAGTTGGGACCTGTAGGAGAGAAACTGGTAACCAACGGTATGTTGGTAGAGCACGACCTGGGCAGAGCGGACGTTTTATCTTTAGAAACCGCATTAAATGAATATAAGAAAAATCCCCGCTTGGAGTTAAAGCTGGATATCCTGTCCTATGCTATGGCTTACGCCCACCTGTTACAGCTCCATATCGAGAAGGAAAACAGCGTAGTATACCCCTTTGCCGAAAGAGGCTTAAGCGAAGAAGACTTCAAGGACATCAACGAGAAGAGCCAGGCCTTTGAGGATGAGCAAACCGCCAAGGGAGTACAGAAGCATTACCTGGATATTTTGGAGAAGCTGGAGAAGAAGTATCCGACAAGCGCACAGGCGTAATATCGAAATTAGAAAAAAATAAGCTGTAAAAAATCATATCGGTTTTCTACGCAATATAGGTCTGAATTGGGGCACAGATTGCTCTATTTCAGACCTATATTTTTCTTTTTCGAACACAATAATCATCAACAAGAACCTATCGTGTTCTTTTTGTATTGAAATTTCTTGTCAAACTAACTATACTGAAGAAAAATATCTAAAAAGGAGGTATAGAGATATGGCACAGTCTACTTTCAGCGTTCGTATGGATGAATCCTTAAAAAAACAATTTGACGGACTATGTCAGGAATTCGGCATGAACCCCTCTACTGCCATAAATGTTTTTGCAAGAGCAGTAGTAAGACAGCGTAAAATCCCCTTTGAGATTTCCTCTCCTGAAACAGGGATTACAAGAGAAGGTGCAATGCAGGCATTTACAGCTTTACGAGCACAGGCTAAAGCTAATGGTATTTCAGGTATGAGCCCGGAGGATATCAATAAAGAAATCAATCTTGCTCGGAGGGAGGCAAATATATGATTTGCTGTGCTGTAGTGGACACAAATGTACTTGTTTCAGCCTTATTGTCAAAAAAAGATGATGCCGCCACAGTTCAGATATTTAATAAAGTAATTAGCGGCGAAATCATCCCAGTCTACAGCAATTTAATCACAAGAGAATATCGGGAAGTCTTAACACGTAAGAAATTTGGTTTCTCAGTAGATTTAGTTGAATACTTAATATCTACTATAGAAAAATACGGTATATGGGTGGATCCTATAGCTTCCGGCATAACACTTCCAGACATGAAAGATTTGCCATTTTATGAGGTTGTACTTGAAAAGCAAAATAATAATAGCAATACTTATCTTGTTACCGGAAATACCAAACATTTCCCGAAAGAGCCTTATATTGTAACCCCAAGAGAGCTACTGGGTATTTTAAGCACTAACGAATAATACTATTGAATCTAACACCCTAACAATTATCTATATGGTATATGAGTTTTAGAAAAATTTCATTACCCTTTTTGTTCCTTCTATGATAGACTGAAAACCAGTATAGGGTATTTTTATATATCGACAGCATGTGAACTGCTCTTGGCGATACAGAAATAAGGAACTGTGAAAGAGATTTTTCTCCTTCTACAGTTCCTTTTGTTTTGCATTATTACAAGCTGACTTTTGTCCTATAACCCTAGCTTTTTCTTATTTTCTTCTATACATTTTTTCTTAGCGTGATAACGCACGCACTCCGACTCTACTGCTTTAAAATAAAGGTATTCCGGTCAAAATCGATAATTCCTTCATCCTTCAATTGGGAAAGCTCTCTGGTCATGGCAGATCGGTTGGTACATAAGAACTGTGCCATATCCGTACGGCTTAGTCCCAACTCAATATACTTGGATTTTTGTTTCTGCGCCTGTAAGGAAAGGTAGGCCAATATCTTCTCTCTAAGGCTG
>CALIEL010000287.1 GCA_938022235.1 Oribacterium parvum | reverse complement strand
ATAAAAGAAGAAAGCTTAAGGCCAGGATATAGGCGTCATAGGACAAGGAAGAAATCAGCTCCAAGGTCATGGGAAAAAGACTTATGGAAAAAAGGATTTCCTTCCCCATAGGTATCTTTTCTATAGCCAGACTTCCTAAAATGCTGAAAAACAGAAGGTTAAAGAATCTCCCGAAATATAAAAGAGTAAAGCGTGAACCATATAGGATTCTTGCAAAGGAAAATCCCAGCGCCGGAAAAAAGTAGGCTAATTGAGTGGTCTTTACCGGTTTTTGCAAAGTAAATCCATAGCCCTTTTCTTTGGCAAAAAAAGAGGCCTTCTGTCTTTCCTCTACCTGTTTTCGATTAATATGCATGCCGAAAACCGTAGCATCCTCCGGCTTCCCGTCTCCGGTCCAGTCATCAATCTCCTCATCCTCCTTCCGAATGCGAAGATTTCCATCTTTATCATACAGCTTTCCCCCCTGTCCCAGCATTTCCGAAGACAGCTTATAGGCACTGACATAATGCAAAACCTCATCCGGGGCGGATAAGGGCATTAAGACAAAGGAATAAAGGGAGCCCAGAATCATCATGCTCAAAAAATAAATCTGGGCAAGCTTCATTTTCCTACGAAAAAGAAAGAAGAAAAAGCCTGCTGCAAAGATAAGGGAAATCAGACTAAGGAAAATAGTCTCCCGTAAAAATACGGGATGCTCTTTCCACAAGCTTAGTAGATTACTCATTTACTGTCCTCCTGCTCTACTTTCAAATGCTTTTCCCTTTCTCTTTCTTTTCTCTCCTCCAATGCCATATCCTGCACGATTCGATTCACCTTTTCCTCCAGCTTCCCCAATTCCACATGGGTATGGAAAAGCCGTAAAAGCAGAATAAAAATCACCAGCAAAAAGAGAAAGTTCGGTGTGGAGTAAATCCCCAGGCTTCTGGCCATAAAATCCGGTACAAAGGGAAAAATGGCAAAAACAAGCAAGAGAATGGAAAAGAGTAGCCAAAAGATACTCTCTTCAATCCGCATTTTCGCCTTTTTGATGGAACGATGTAAAAACAGGCTGGTTCCCAGGCAGACCAATATGATAATCACTCTAAACAAAGGACTCATAGATTACTGTTTTTCCCTTTCTTTGGAAAACTTCTTTCGGAAATACTGGGGATTCACGGTAAAGGCAAACACCCAGCTTTTCGGAAGCTTATGATAGCGCTTTCCCAGTTGATAGCCAAGAAAACGAAAGGCGGTTTTATAAAGGAAGGGGAGAATCAAAAGCGCCTTCTTCTCCTGCCAAAGCTTTTCTATACTCCTCTTCAGGTATTTCATTCCTTCCTTTTCCGCAGGAATTTTCGAGAATATTTCCCTATAGTCTCTGTGGGACACCCCCAGGTCAAAATTTCTATGGAACTGATCCATGGCGGAAAAATGATGGGAATGCCAAACCTCCGCCCTTGGGCAGTAGGCTGTTTTTCCTCCCGCTTCCTGCATCCTTGCGGCATAAATCATATCCTCGTTAAAAATACTGGGTTCGGAAAAGCCGCCTAGACTTTGAAACAAATCCTTTTTATACATACAACAGACATTGGACTGGAAAAAGCATTTGATGCCAAGCTTCGGCAGTTGCTCTATGCCGCAAATCTTCGGCTCAATCCCATAGTTAAAGCTCCGGGAAAGCACCTCGTCAAAGGAGCTTTCCTCATCGGTAAGCTGTCTTGCGTAAACAGCCCCGATTTTCTCCTCCCAAGAAAATGCTTCCAGCAATTCCTTGGTGCAAGAGCTATCTTTTGGAACCGCATCCTCCGTCATACATAGAAAAAAAGGCGCATCCGAAAAAGATACCCCCAGGTTTCTGGCGTAAGCATGGTCAAATTCTTCTTTCTTGATATGTTTTAAAAGGTAAAGCTCCGTATTCCTTCCCTCCAATAAGGACTTGGGAAAAAGAGCTTCTTCCGTGTTAATCAAAATGATTTTTCGTGGAGGAACTTCCTGCTTTTCCAGGGCATCCAACAATCTTTTGCATTTCTCATCCGGCTTATAGGTGGGGATGATAACGTCATAGTTTTGCTTCTGACTTTGGGCATTTTCCTGCATTTCCTACCTCCTTTTGGCATTTTAACATGGGCTCCTTAGAAAAGAAAGGTATAGTTGTGGCTTCTACTTTCGCTCCGGGTTTCACTTCTCCTTTTGCTCCGCTATAGCTCTTCGCCTCATGAGGAAGAAACCGCGAATGAACTGCCCTTAAATTCTCCCTTCCCGTGTCCCGTAACAAAGAAGAAAAGGAACAAAAAGACCATCATGGAGAGAAAATGCAGACTGCCGTAAAAAAATCCTCCCATAGCTACCACCGGATTTACCGTAAAGAAAGAAAGCAGGCTGGCAATGCCATAACCGATAAAAACAAAGCTTTGCTTTCGCTTTAATATCAAAAGATAGTACTCCGTGTTAGCCAGAGCATAGAAAGCTCCGCCCAAAATCAAAATGCAGAAGGTCCATCTCTCTCCCGTAAACTTTCCGGAGAAGCTGCTGCCAAGAATCCACTCCAAAATACTGAGTGCCAGACCGGAAAAAATCAGAGCCAAAAGAAAAAGGACTAAGGACAGCAAAGCTACCTTTTTAAACAAGGCATTTTCCTGCTTTCGGAAGGCCTTTTCCTTTCCTTGCTGAAAAAGCACTGCCAGATGGGGAAGGGCAGGACGGATAATAAAGTTAGCCAAAAGATAAATGAAGTTTCCGGGCATAAAGAGGAGATTAAAAATACCGGAACGGGAAGAGCCGT
>CALIEL010000286.1 GCA_938022235.1 Oribacterium parvum | reverse complement strand
ATGGCGGATGATTCCGGCCTGTCCATTGAAGCCCTGTCCTTTGGTCCCGGAATATATTCTGCCCGATTTTTGGGGGTGGATACACCCTATCCCGAAAAGAATCGTCGTATCCTGGCTATGATGGAAGAAAGCAGCAGTAAAAGTCGAATGGCCTACTTTAGCTGCGCCATTGTTGCGATTTTTGCGGATGGAAAGCTTTTGCAAACGGAAGCCAGATGCACAGGAGAAATTGCAAAAGAGCCCGGTGGAGAAGAGGGCTTCGGCTATGACCCCATTTTCTACCTTCCGGAATACAGAAAAACCGCTGCTGAGCTTTCTCGAGAAGAGAAGAACAAGGTTTCCCATAGGGGAAAGGCTCTTCGAAAGATGGAAAGAATGATTCAGGAAGAGCAGGAAAAAAGAGATTCAGCCCGCTTTTCGAAAGCAGGGCAGGAGCAGTCGGGAAAAGTCAAGGAAGCAAAGGCGGAGCACAAGGCGGAGAAAGAATCCGGGGAAAGGCCGGAAAAAGAGGAGGATGCCGAAAAGGGACAGAAACTTGTCGAAAAGGGACAGGAAGCTGCTCGGGAAGCGAAGACTAAGATAGCCGGCAGAATCGATCCTTCTTCGGAGGAAAAGATTTTGGTATTTTCCGATAACCATAGAAGACTGGACTATGTGGAAAAGGTTCTTCGTCTGCATCCGGATATATCCATGTGTATTCATCTGGGGGATTCGGAGGGAGAAGGAGAGGTACAGGCGCTTTTGCCTAAGGGCTGTGAGTCCTATTTTGTACAGGGAAACAATGACTTTTTTTCCTATTTGCCCAAGGACGTGGAAGTTCGTATCGGAAAAGAACGATGCTTTTTGACCCACGGCCATCTCTATGGGGTAAACTTCGGTTTGGAGCGTCTTTCGGAAGAGGCAAGAGACAGAAATTGCAGTATGGCATTCTTCGGACATACCCATAAACCTTGTAACAAAGTGGTGAACGGGGTGCATTGTATCAATCCGGGATCCATCAGCTTTCCCAGACAAGAGGATAGAAGACCATGCTATAGCCTGCTGTTTTTGGACCAAAAAGGAAATCTTAGAGTGGAAATGCATAAAATTTAGGAGGATAAAATAATGTACATGGCAGAATTTGTGGAGAGAATGAAGGGAATTCGAATTTGTCCGGTTTTGGTAATTGAGGATAAAAATGACGCCATTCCTCTGGGAAAGGCTTTATTGGAGGGAAAACTGCCGGTGGCGGAGGTCACCTTCCGTACGGCGGCAGCAAAGGAATCCATCGCGCTAATGGTAAAGGAATATCCGGATTTATATGTGGGTGCGGGAACGGTGATTACCCTGCAGCAGTGTAAAGATGCTGTGGAAGCCGGTGCCAAGTTTATTGTAAGTCCTTCCTTTTCCCATGAAGTGGCAGCTTTTTGCAGAGAGAGAGAAATTCCCTATTGTCCCGGCGTTTTGACTCCTACGGAAATCAGCATGGCCATGTCTTATGATATTCCTGTGGTGAAGTTCTTCCCGGCAGGACAGTTTGGCGGCGTACAGACCATCAAGAGCTATGCGGCAGTGTTCCAGAACCTGTATTTTATGCCTACCGGTGGAGTGAATCTTCAGAACATCGGAGAATATCTTTCCTTCTCCAAGGTGCTTTGCGTGGGAGGAACCTGGCTGTGTAAAAAAGAATTTTTGGAAACCAAGGATTTTGCCTTGATTACCAAGAATTGCCTGGAGGCCTATGAATTAAGTCACTAAAGCTTTGCTGTTTTGTAAAGAAAGGAAAGGGGCTATTTTTACGGCCCCTTTTTTGAAATTCAAGCAGAGAATAAGCCTGTGTAAACAGCGAAAATTTTTTCTTGACAAAGTATTGGGGATTCGCTAATATATGAGAGTCGCACAAAATGCGAAATGATTCAGTAGCTCAGCTGGATAGAGCAACGGCCTTCTAAGCCGTGGGTCGGGGGT
>CALIEL010000285.1 GCA_938022235.1 Oribacterium parvum | reverse complement strand
GATTTATTCAACCTTTGATGAGCTGCCGGAGCACCATAAAAGAGTGGCGGAGATGACCATTGAACGGGGAAAACGACTGGTTGAGCAGGGACAGGACGTTTGTATCCTTTTAGACAGTATTACAAGACTTGCCAGAGCTTACAACCTGATTGTGCCTTCCTCCGGAAAGGTCTTGTCAGGCGGTATGGATTCCGCGGCTCTCCATATGCCTAAGCGTTTCTTCGGTGCTGCCAGAAATATCCGAGAAGGTGGAAGCTTGACCATCTTAGCTACCGCCCTGGTGGATACCGGTTCCCGTATGGATGATGTTATCTATGAGGAATTTAAGGGTACCGGAAATATGGAGCTTGTCTTGAATCGTGAGCTTCAGGAAAGAAGAATTTTCCCGGCTATAGACATTTTAAAATCCGGAACCAGAAGGGATGATTTACTGCTTAGCCCGCTGGAGAAGGATGCTGCGGATTTTATCCACAGAGAACTTGCTTCGGAAAAGAAGGCTGTGGTGGAAGAGACCTTGAGTCTTTTTGATCGAACTGTAAACAATATCAGTCTTTGTGAAACCTTGGTTCGGGGGAAAACCTTGCAAAGCAGCGGCCGAATTGGCGGGGAAAAGGCTGTCATAAAAATAAATAAAAATAATTTGTAACCTTTTTGAGATTTCCTCTGTCTTTCCCAATGTCGGAAGAATTCGCTTCCGAAACATTGATAAAGATGGAGGAATTACTATGAAAAAGACCGGAATTGTTGTATTAGCTTTAATGATGAGTATTGGACTGATGGCTTGTGGAGGAAAAGAGACAAAACAGTCTGAGGGCGCTAAGACAGAGTCTTCCGCAGCACAGGAAAGTGCGAAGGCAGGAGCAGAGAAAGCAAAGGATGCCAAGGAAATCAAAGGAAGCATTTTGGAAGTAAAGGACTTTATGTTCTCCATTAAAACCGATGATGGCAAGGAGTATGCTCTGAACTTTGATAAGGCTCCGGAAGGGCTTAGTGAGGTAAAAGAGGGAGATGAGGTTACCGTAGAGTACACCGGAGAATTATCCGAAGTGGATTCCTTTACTGGAACCATCCTATCTGTAAAGAAGGCCTAATAGAAAATTCACAAAGAAATCAATATTTTGCCTTATCCTTTCTAAGTCCCATAAAAAGCTAAAGGAGAACTATGGAAGAGCAAGAAATTATAGACTTATTATGGCAAAGAAAGGAAGAGGGCTTGACAGCCCTGCAGGAGAATTTTAAAGCTTACTGCGGAAAGATTGCTTCTCAGGTGCTGTCCCAAAGAGAGGATGTGGAGGAGTGTCTCAATGATACCTGGCTGAAGGCCTGGCAGGCCATTCCTCCGGAACGCCCTCAATTTCTCAGAGCTTATCTGGGAAAAATTGTAAAGAATACTTCTATTAATAAACTAAAAATGTTGAAGGCTAAAAAGCGTTTTTCCGAGAGCTTTACGGAAAGCGTAGAAGAGCTTGGAGAAGATTTGCATTTTTCATCGGACAATGTGGAAGAACATGTGAATCAACAGGCTTTGGTGGATGCCTTAAATCAGTTTTTGGAAAAGCAAAAGAAGGAAACGAGAGTTTTCTTTGTAAGAAGATATTTTTATCATGATGAGATACAGGAAATAGCAAAAGCCTTTCAAGTTACGGAAAGCAAGGTGAAAGTCAGCCTGCACCGTACCAGACAAGCTTTGGCAAAGTATTTAAAAGACGAGGGAATCGCATGAAAGACTGGGATTTTGTAGAAGCCTTTTCTCAAATCGATGAACGCTTCATAGAGGAAGCGGAAAATGAGAGAACAAGGAAAAAAATAAAAAAATTTCCTATTCGGTATTTTTCTTCTGCAATTGCGGCTTGCTTTTGTCTGCTTTTCTTACTGCCTAATCTGTCGAAGGAAACTGCCTATGCTTTGCAAAGCATACCGGGAATCGGTTCTTATTTTCAACTGATTACCTTCCGGAAATATTCCTTCGAGGACGGAAATCATAAGGCGGAAGTGGTAGTGCCGAAGCTGGAACAGGGAAGCGAAGAAAGCGATATTAGGAATAGCGGAGAGACGGGAAACAAGGCAAATGCTTCTCAAGGGAAGGAAGCCGGAAGTGTTGCCGCCAAGGAATCGGAAAAGGCAAATTCCGCACAGGCCATTAATTTTGATATAGAGAAGAAAACCGACGAACTGATTGCCGCTTTTAAGCAGGAAATTCAAAGTAGTGAATATAAGAATCTGTCTGTTTCCTCTCAAGTGATTTTGGATTCCGAGGATTATTATGTCTTGGCTCTGAGCGCTTTGCAACAGGAGGGAGACAGCTTTACCCAGAACCATTATTATACTATGGATAAGCATAGCGGAAAACTTTTGCAGCTTTCCGATCTGTTTCCGGAAGGAACGGATTATCAGAAGCTTCTGTCCGAGGAAGTGGTTTCCCAGATGAAGGCTCATAATCAGAAGGGAGACTTTCCCTACTTTATCCAAGACGGAGAGGATGATGAAGGCTTTACTGAGGTAAAGAAGGATCAAAGCTTCTATATTAATGGAGAAGGAAAGCTGGTTTTGGTTTTCCCTCAGGGAGAAGTAGCTCCCATGGCTCAGGGCGAACAGCAATTTGTTATGCCGGACAGAATTTGGAAGGCTTAAGGGAAAATACTGTGTTTTCTTTCTATACTTTATGCTAAAATAGAGCGGTATATGTTTTAGGATGGGAAGTGTAAGGACTTATCCCGTCGGAGCTTGTGATTTTAGGGAAGAATATGAATTTTACACGGTATAATATAGAGAATCGCATAGATGAAATGAAGAGCAAGAGAGCTCGTATTTGGCATAGACTCACGGGGATTATTAAGAGTCTATGCCTCTTTCTCTTGCTGGCCAGTCTTTTCCTGGGTGCTTCCTTTTCTTATGGCTTGTTCCGGGGAATTCTGGATTCCGCACCGGATATCCATAAAATCCATGTGGGGCCTACAGAGTATGCTACCAAGATTTACGACAAAAAAGGAAATCTTATGTCCACTCTGGTTACGGAGGGATCCAATAGAGAAAGGGTAAGCTATGAGGAGCTTCCCAAGGATTTGATTAATGCCTTTGTAGCCATAGAAGATGAGCGATTTTGGAGCCATAACGGTATCGATTTTCGTTCCATTATGCGTGCCATCAAGGGTGTGGTTTCCGATGACAGCTCTGCCGGCGGAGGCTCTACCATTACCCAGCAGCTTCTGAAAAACAATGTTTTCGGCGGAGGCTTGCATGAGGGAAAGTTTGAGCGTTATGTTCGAAAGTTTCAGGAGCAGTATCTAGCCCTGGAGCTGGAGGATCAGAGCAATTTAAGCAAAAAAGAAGTGAAGAAGAGTATTCTTACGGAGTATTTGAATACTATTAATCTGGGAGCCAATACCTTAGGGGTAAAGGTTGCTGCAAGAAGATATTTCAATAAAGAGGTTACGGAGCTTAACCTTTCGGAATGTACAGTTATTGCGGCGATTACCAAGAATCCTTCCGGCTTGAATCCCATTACCCATCCGGATAAAAATGCCATTCGAAGAGCCCAGGTTTTAAAAAATATGTTAAAGCAGGGCTATATTGATGATGCCCGCTACCAGGAGGCTTTACAGGATCCGGTTTATGAAAGAATTCAGAATGTAAATTCCGTGAGCCAGGGTGACGACAAGCCCTATTCCTATTATACCGATGAATTGACGGAGCAGGTGGTGGACAGCCTTATGGAACGGTTGAATTACAGTAAGGAAGATGCTACCAAGCTGCTCTATTCCGGAGGCTTACGGATTTATGCCAACCAGGATCCGGATTTACAGGCCGTTGTGGATGAGGAAATCAACAATCCGGACAACTATGACACGGCGAAATATTCCATTACCTGGCGATTAACCATCCAGCATGAGGACGGCAGTATCGTCAACTACGGCGAAAAAGATTTAGAGAAATATTTAAAAGAAGGTAGAGGACTGGATTTTAACGGCTTATTCAGCTCCAAGGATCAGGCCAACAAACGGGTTGAGGAATTTAAAAACAAGGTTGTAGTGGATTCGGATAAGATTCTGGGAGAAAGCATTGACTATGTTTTACAGCCTCAGGCATCCTTTGTCTTAATGGATCCTTCCACCGGAGAGGTTCTGGCTTTAACGGGAGGTCGGGGAGAAAAGAAGCAGAGTAAGACGCTGAATAGAGCTTCTAACGTACTTAGACAGCCCGGTTCCACCTTCAAGATTCTTTCCTCCTTTGCTCCCGCCATCGATTTATACGGTGCTACATTGGCATCTACCTACTACGATTCCGAGTATACCGTTGGAAAGAAAACCTTTAAAAACTGGTATTCAGGAGGTTATCTGGGCTTTCAGAGTATCAGAGACGGTATCGTTTATTCCTTGAATATCGTGGCGGTTCGTTGCCTAATGGATACGGTAAAGGTGGAAAACGGATTTCGCTATGCGGAATCTCTGGGTATTACTTCCCTTGTGCCGGAGGATGCCAATCCTGCCTTGGCCCTGGGCGGTCTGACCAGAGGCGTTTCCAATCTGGAAATGACGCAAGCCTTCTCTGTGATTGCCAATAAGGGACGGTTTCAGAAGGCTAAGTTCTTTTCCAAGATTGAGGACCAAAATGGAAAGGTGATTATTGATACCACGGAGGATGAGTCGGAGCAGGTGATGAAGTCCAGCACAGCGTATCTCTTAACGGATGCTATGCGGGAGTCCATGGAAAGTAATCGGGCCTTTTCTTCCAGTGTCCGGGTAAGCTCCACTTCCACCAGAGCCCATTTTGACGGTATGAGTCAGGCGGGAAAGTCCGGAACCACCAGTAACAACAGGGATATCTGGTTTATCGGTTTTACACCCTATTATGTAGGCGGAATCTGGGCGGGCTGCGATGACAATCAGGTATTAAAGGATAGTAATTCCGGAGAATACAACGGCGGAACCGGTTTCCACAAGGATATCTGGCGGAAGATTATGACAAGAATCCATGAAGGAAAGACGGATCCGGGCTTCCAGAGACCGGAGGATATTGTGGAGGAGCAGGTTTGCAGAAAATCCGGTAAGCTTCCCATTTCCGGCTGTTTTGCGGATTATCGCGGTAGTGCGGTGATTACGGAGCTCTTTGCCAAGGGAACGGTTCCCACAGACAAATGTACCTACCATACCTCCTGGGGCGCTATGCTGGTGCCTGAGGATTTGCGGGATTTGGATACGGACGATCGTTATTTCCGTTATAAGGTAAAGGAAAAGACGGCGGATGAGGATGAACCTTCCGGAGATGAGGTGATTATTTCCGAACAGGGCCCCTCCTCCAAGAAAAAGACAAAGGAAGATAAGCCCAAGGAAGAAAAGCAAAAGCGAGAAGATTAATAAGAGAAAGGAAAAGAAGCATGAAATTTATTCAAGATCGTTTTACCTCCATGCTGGAAGTGAAAAAATCAAAATTTTATGCTTCTTTATTTCCGCTTCAAAGTCTTGAGGATGTTACGCTTTATTTACAGGAATGTAAAAAGACTTATCCCGAGGCAAGACACCATTGCTATGCCTACATTTTCCTGGAAGAGCGGGAGGGCTTTTTGCAGGAGCAGAAGAAGCAAAGTGATGACGGAGAGCCGGCGAAAACCGCAGGAGCTCCAATACTGCAAAGGTTGGAACGTAAAGAGCTGAAAAATGTTCTCTGTGTGGTAAGTCGTATCTTCGGAGGAACCCTGCTGGGGACGGGAGGCTTATCCAGAGCCTATGGAGATGCGGCAGAACAGGTGCTTTCGGAAGCGCAGCTTTTGGAGCGGAAAGAGGGAAAAGAAATTCGGCTGAATATTCCCTACACACTACTGGGAAGACTGGAATATGATTTTCAGGAAATGGGAATTCGGATTTTAGAGAAAGACTACACGGATAGGGTGGAGCTTCTCCTGCAAATGGAAGAGGAGCAGTATCTGTCCTTGGAAAAGCACATTGGGGAGTATGGACAAGAGGTGGTTTTCCTTGCAATCAAAAATAGCCGGTGGTATACTTCCTAAGTTAATGAACTGTAGATAAAAATGAATCATTTAAAGAGGCTTTTAAGTTTCTTTAAGGGGAAAGAGAAGTAAATGTTAAAGAATAGAGAAGATGTACGTAATGTTGCCATTATTGCCCACGTTGACCACGGTAAGACAACCCTGGTGGATGAGCTTTTAAAGCAGTCCGGAGTATTCCGTGACAACCAGGAGGTTGGAGTAAGAGTGATGGATTCCAACCCCATCGAGCGGGAACGAGGCATTACGATTCTGGCAAAAAACACCGCTGTAAGCTACGGAGATACCAAGATTAATATTGTAGATACTCCGGGACACGCAGATTTCGGCGGTGAGGTAGAGCGTATTTTGAAAATGGTGGATGGTGCCATCTTGTTGGTGGATGCCTTTGAAGGTCCCATGCCCCAGACCAGATTCGTTTTACAAAGAGCCTTGGATCTTCGTCTTCCTGTTCTTGTAGTTGTGAATAAGATTGATAAGCCTCAGGCCCGCCCCAATGATGTGGTGGATGAGGTACTGGAATTGATGCTGGATCTAAATGCTTCCGATGAACAGCTGGATTGTCCCTTCCTCTTTGCTTCTTCCAAGAACGGTTATGCAAAGCTGAAGCTGGAGGATCCGGACGTGGATATGAAGCCGCTGTTTGATACCATTATAGACTTTATTCCGGCACCTAAGGGAGATCCGGATGCGGAAACCCAGTTCCTGGTTTCTACTATTGACTACAACGAATTCGTGGGAAGAATCGGAATCGGTAAGGTGGAGAACGGTAAGATTAAGGTGAATCAGGAAGCCCTGGTTGTGAACCACCATAATCCGGACAAGAGAAAAAAGGTACGTATCACCAAGCTCTATGCCTTTGACGGTTTAAAGAGAGTGGATGTGGAGGAAGCTTCCTTTGGAAATATCGTTGCGGTTTCCGGTATTGAAGACCTGCATGTGGGTGATACCATTTGTACGGAGAAGAATCCCGAGCCATTGCCCTTCCAGAAGATTTCCGAGCCTACCATTTCCATGGATTTCATGGTTAATGATTCTCCTTTGGCAGGAACGGAAGGAAAGTTTGTTACCTCAAGACACATCCGTGACCGTCTTTTCAGAGAACTGAATACGGACGTTTCCTTAAGAGTAGAGGAGACGGAATCCGCAGATTGCTTTAAGGTTTCCGGCCGTGGAGAGCTGCACCTTTCCGTATTGGTGGAGACCATGCGTAGAGAGGGCTTTGAGTTTGCGGTTTCCAAGGCGGAGGTTATTTATAAGGAAAATGAGCAGGGAGTAAAGCTGGAGCCTATGTAGATTGCTTATATCGATGTGCCGGAGGATGCTACCGGATCCGTAATCCAGAAGCTTACCCAGAGAAAGGGTACCTTAAACGGCATGAGTCCTTTGGCTTCCGGATATACCCGTTTGGAGTTTGAGATTCCTTCCAGAGGATTAATCGGTTACAGAGGAGAGTTCCTTACCGATACCAAGGGAAACGGTATTTTGAATACGGAGTTTGAAGGCTACGGAGAATATAGGGGAGACTTAAACTATCGTCATCAGGGATCCCTTATTGCCTTTGAGCAGGGAGAGGCGGTTACCTACGGCTTATTCCAGGCACAGAACCGTGGAACCCTCTTCATCGGTCCGGGAGAGAAGGTTTACAGCGGAATGGTTATCGGACAGAGTCCGAAGTCGGAGGATATCGAGTTAAATGTTTGTAAGACCAAGCATTTAAGCAATACCAGAACCTCCAGCTCTGACGAGGCATTGAAGCTGGTACCGAAGAAGATTATGTCCTTGGAGCAGTGTATTGACTTTATCGATACGGATGAGCTTTTGGAGGTTACTCCGGAAAATCTTCGTATTCGTAAGAAGATTCTGGATCCTACCGCTAGAAAGAGAGCCGGATTTAACAGGAAATAAAAAGAAAGGTTGAGTGAAACTATGGCATTATTTAAAGGAGCTGGCGTTGCTTTGATTACCCCCTTTCATGAGGATGGCAGCGTAAATTATGATAAGCTGACGGAGATTTTGGAGGAGCAAATTGCAGAAGGCACGGATGCCATTGTGGCAGTTGGTACAACAGGAGAGGCCGCAACCCTTACGGAGGATGAGCATATTGAAGTGGTTGCTCATACTGTGAAGGTGGTAAATCACCGTATTCCCGTTATTGCAGGAACAGGTTCCAACTGTACAGCAACCGCCATTGACCTTTCTCAAAGAGCAGAGAAGGCCGGGGCTGACGGACTGCTTTTGGTGACTCCTTATTATAATAAGGCAACCCAGAAAGGCTTATATACCCACTATAAGGCTATTGCGGAT
>CALIEL010000284.1 GCA_938022235.1 Oribacterium parvum | reverse complement strand
ATTTTGGGGAACCTCCCCTCCATACTCCTCTACCAGCGCTTTGGCACAGGCCTTCATATTTTTGGCCTTGTTATGGTAGAAGCCGGTGGAATGGATATCCTCTTCCAGCTCCTTTAAATCACAATCCGCAAAGGCCTGTAAATCTTTATATTTCACAAAAAGCTTTTCCGTCACCATATTTACCCGGGCATCGGTGCACTGGGCACTTAAAATGGTGGCAAAAAGCAGCTGCCAGGCATTTTTCGCCTCTAAAAAAATCATGGGCCGGTCCCCATAATGGGCATCCAGCCTCTTCATGATTTCTCGAACTCTCATTTCTCTTTTTTTCTTTGATTCAGAACGAATAAACATTATTTCCTGTATTTCTTTCTATAGATTGTTTTATTTTTCCAAAGGTATCTGAAGATACCAAACTAAGAAGCTATAGTATGCTCTCTTAAGAAGTTATATAGTTGCCCCTCTTAGGATAACGCAAGCATGACATTTTTTAAAATTCAATAGTAATGCTTCTTCCGGTGGGCTGGTAGGGGTAATAGCGTACACCGGCAGCATCCAGCATGCGCTTGGAGGCCTTTACCGCGGGAGTATCCGCATATATGTCCTCCCAGTACACCAAGGTTTTGATGCCGGATTGGATTATGGCTTTCGCACACTCGTTGCAGGGGAAGAGTGTTACATAAATCGTAGCGCCCTCCAAGGAACCGCCCCGATAATTCAAAATCGCGTTCAATTCCGCATGGGTTACATAAAAATACTTGGCGTTATAGGGATCCTGCTCTGCCTTCATTTTCGCCCAAGGGAAAATGTCGTCGGAGCAACCCTTTGGGAAGCCGTTGTAGCCCATGGAGAGAATCTTATGATTCGGAGATACGATGCAGGCACCTACCTGGGTAGAGGGATCCTTGGAACGGTGGGCGGATAGCGTACAGATTCCCATAAAATATTCATCCCAGGAAATCGCGTCCTGCCGCTTATCATTTTCACTCATAGAAAACCCTCCTTTTTCATCAAAAAACATGTATTCTTTAGGCTCTAATGATAGCAAAAGCTAGGGGGAATGGAAAGAGAGAGAATGAGGATTATTTGTTTTTTAATAAAACTTATGATAAAACTAAGGAAAAGCTGACTTTTCCATGTCAAACACGGAAAAGAAATATAGGATAGAAGGTAAATGTCGTGGATTCCCTTAACTAAATTCAAAAAACGAATTATCAAAGGAGAATAGGATGTTTTGTAGAAAATGTGGTTTAAAAAATGATGATGATGCCGTATTCTGCAAACTTTGTGGAGCAAGATTGTCCGAAGAGGAAGTAGAACAGTTTTCGGAGGGAACCCTTTCTTTTTCCTCCACGCCTCCGGTGCCAAACGAATCTGTTGTAGGGAATAAGACAGTGGCTACAAAAGAAGGTAAGGCTTTGAAACCAAAGAAAAAATTACATTTACATTTTTTTATTTGCCTTCTTCTGGCGTTTCTTATAGGGAGCAGTGGAACTTGGATATATCTACAATTCTTTAAGAAAATTACAATTCCCTTAGATGAATATGTGAAGGTGAATATCCATGGACCAAGTGGCTATGCCGTAGCAGGTACAGAAATAGACTGGGATGGAATCGAAAGGGATTATGGGGGAAAATTATCCTTCACGCAGTTGGCGAAATCGAAGGGTTTGGAGGAGCTTTATCATTCTCCGATAACTTGCTTGTTTGAATCTATCAGTCCTCCCAGTCTTAAGAAAGAGAAAAACATTAAAAATGGAGATTTAATTGCTTATCAGTGGAACTTTGATGACAGAGAGATTACCCGTTATTTAAATTGTAAATTGAAATTAGAGAATAAAAAGATAAAAGCCCATACCGATGCTTCGGTGAAAGAAGAGGATATTTTCGGGAAAATGGAAATTAAGGCAGTAGGAAATAATGGATATGGCAAGATAGTTCTAAGAGCTTTACCAGAAGGTCTTAAAAAAGATGACTTTATAATATATTCCAATTTTTTTTTATCTAATGGCTCCAAAGTAGATATTGATTTACGATACAGCCCGCTTTACTACTATGAATCTTGCGGTATTTTACCCAGTAAAAAGAACATAACTTATACTGTTTCAGGCTTGGGGGAAAGTTCAGAGGAGAAAGATACTGCTATAGGCACAGAAGATTCTTCGATGCCGTTTTCTACAGCAGAGGATGATGCGAGAACTGAGGAGGCAAAAGCACAGTATGCTGTATCGGACTATATTTGCCCCTACAGTTCCTTCAGGTTGATTACGAAGCAGGATATGACCGAATTGATGGCAGAGTATCCAAAGGATCTCTTCCCCGGGCAAAGGTCGCTTGCTCAGATGATTATAAATGAGATATATGCCAGATACGGTTATGAGTTTAAGGATCCGGAGCTCAATGATTATTTTGAGCAATTTTATTGGTACTCTTCTCTCCGGGATCGGATATCAAATGTGGATAATATTTATCGACAAATGTCAGAGATTGAAAAGAAAAATGTGGAGTTCTTAAAGACCTATCCTTAAGCAGTTTTGCAAGGCACTAAGCCTATTCTGAAGTATTTCATAAGATTTAGATATACCCCTTTACTGAAAAGACAGTAAAGGGGTATTATCATATTTCAGAATAAGTAGCGTAGGTGAAGCCTGTGACTCCTCAAATGAGAAGGAGTGACATGGGTACAACAAGGAAGTCTGGTGAAACTTAAGTAAGAAATGACACGAACAGGGATAGTGAGGAGGTCATAGATGAATCCATACGAAAACAAAAGCTTAAAGACTAAGGGCATAAAGCTACTGCTGCTCTTGCTATTTCCCCTTCTTTTCAGTCTGCAAAGCTACGCCTCTCCCATTAAAGGAGACAAGCGAAGCGCCTTAAGCTTTGGAGAAAATGGAGAATATCTGGATGCGGAGCAATATGCCAAGGATAATCCGGATGTGCTGGAGGCCTACGGAATGAATCCCTCAGCTTTTTGGAGTCATTACCTGCATTTCGGAATTAAGGAAGGACGGCGTGCTTATGGTCTGGATGCCTCTTCTCCCGAGGCAGTGGCAAAGTTTAAGGTCTTCACCGTGGTGGAGCAGATTTGCAATGACGCCATGAGCGACAGGGAGAAGGTGAAGGCGGTTCATGACTGGATTATTCAGCAGACCAAGTACGATATTGAGAACCAGAGAAGACGAACCATTCCGGAGGATTCTTACCATATAGAAGGTGTGATGCTGAAGGGTGTTGCAGTGTGCAACGGCTATGTGGAAGCCTTTGATTATTTTATGGAGGTTCTGGGCATTCCCCATGAGGTTGTGGTAGGAAAGTCCGTTGGCAGAAGCGGAGCAGTAGGCAGTCATGCCTGGAACAGGGTTTGGATTGACGGAAAATGGCTTTCTGTGGACTGTACCTGGGATGATCCGGTGACGGAGGACGGAGAAAATCAGATTATCGACAAATATTTTCTTCGAACAGAGGAGGAAATTGCCGGCAATCATATCACAGAAAAAATTTTCAAAAATTATCAAAATAGAAAAGTTAAATTCTAAAGTATTTCTGACAAATTTAATAACATTTTCAAGAACTGTTGAGAATGCCGGAAGCCTATGTTAAGATTTCTCTCGGAAAAGAACTTTTTAAGAAATAGTGCAAACAAGTGAATTTCTAAGGAAGTGTACTGAGAAAATAAGTACGGAAGTAAAGGAGAGAAAGATGAAAAGAATGGGAAGAAAAGGAAGTCTTTTGGCATTGGGATTGGGAGCAGCTTTGCTGGTATCTGCCATTCCCGCAGTGGCGGCTCCATTAAACACAGAAGGAAGCTGGAAGCAGGATGCGGGACAGTGGTCCTTCATAAAGCCTGACGGAAGCAAGTACCAGGGTTGGATTTACACTGACGGAAGCTGGTTCTTCTTAAAGGAGGACGGAACTTTATTCTCCGGATGGCAGAAGAATGATGCCGGAAAATGGTTCTTCATGAGTACCTTACATGACGGTAGCTTCGGAAAGCTTCTTCAGGGCTGGCAGTGGGTAGGAGGATATTCCTACTATTTACAGGAGGAAGAAGGACCTAAGTTCGGAGAGCTTTTGGTTTCCTCCGAGAAGGACGGCTACAAGGTAGATGCTGAGGGACATTGGGTAAATGCTGACGGCACTCCTGTATATGAGGCCGGAAAGGGATATCCTTCCGTAGAGC
>CALIEL010000283.1 GCA_938022235.1 Oribacterium parvum | reverse complement strand
TAGTACCGCTGCGAAGGCGAGGTTAGCGGGAGCGTGCCCCTGTTCTGCACTATATGCAGAAAAACCGATTTAAGAACTGATGTATTCCTTCTTGGCTGTCAAAATTTATCGGTATATTCTGTGAGGATTTGCACCATATCCTTTGGTTGTAAAAGTTGGGATTTTTGATATAATCATAAAGTTATTGGGGAAATATCCCTCAGAGGAAAGCGCTTTGTGAGATTTGCTCGCTTTAAGTCTAAAGAAAAATGAAGAATGGAGATAGTTATGGCAACTTTGTTAGAAAATTGGAGAAATACCGCCTACGGAAACGGCATGAATAAGCAGGAGCAGGAAGCTCTTTGGCAGAAGTATTTTGCTTTGGAGAAGGGATTTTACGAGGAAATCCTGAAGGATCCGAAGAAGGTTTATGAGGGAAGCGTAAAGGAATTGGCAGAGAAGTTCTCCATCGACCCTTTCATTTTCGTAGGAATTCTGGACGGAATCGATGAGTCTTTAGCAGGCTACCATAATCCTATCGATACTATGGAAGAGGATACTGTTGTTAAGATTCAGATTGATCCGGAAAAGTTGTACTACAACATGGTGGAGGCCAAGGCTTCCTGGCTCTATGAGCTTCCGGCTTGGGATTCCATTTTGACAGAAGAAAAGAGAAAAGAGCTCTATAAGGAGCAGAAGAAGTCCGGAACGGTAAAGAGAGAGAGCAAGAAGATTTATCCCAATGATGCTTGTCCCTGCGGCTCCGGAAAGAAATATAAAAAGTGTTGCATGAGAAAAGACGAAGAAAAAGAGAGAGAATTATTACAAAATGGCTAATACAGACTATTTAGTAAGAGGAACTGCGGCGGAAGGGCAGATTCGTGCCTTTGCCTGCAGCACCAGAAATACGGCAGAGGAGCAAAGACGGATTCATAATACTTCCCCCATTGCCACTGCGGCTATGGGCAGACTGATGAGTGCGGCTCTGATGATGGGGGTAGAGTTAAAGGGAGAGAAGGATCTGATTACGCTTTCTATCAAGGGAGACGGTCCTATGAAGAGTCTTGTGGCTACGGCAGACTCCCATGGCAATGTAAAGGGTGTTTGCGGCAATCCCTATGTGATTCTTCCTGCAAGAGAGGATGGTCACTCAAATGTGGGGGGAGCAGTAG
>CALIEL010000282.1 GCA_938022235.1 Oribacterium parvum | reverse complement strand
CCTGGGTATAAATCCCGTTACAAAAGCCCAGAAGATTTTCCTCAAAGCTGTCGGTAAACTGGAAGGCACACTCCACCTCAGTCTTTCCGCTTTTTCCCTGAAAGGAAATAATCGGAGACACAATTTTCGTCTGATCCTTTACCAGTTCCGCTACGAAGGCATGAAGTCCTTCCGGCTCATAGTAATCTCTGTTAACGACTTCCTCTCCCCGTTCATCCCGAAAATGAAGATGAAGTGTGGGGTTTAAGTAAGCAGTCTCATGGAGGCGGGACATCAGCCACTCCTCCTTAAAACGGGTTTTTTCGAAAATGCTGTCATCGGGAATAAAGGTGGTTTCCGTACCGGTTTCCCTGCTTTTTCCCACCACCGGCAAGAGGCCGTCAATCAACTCCGTCTTCGGAATTCCTCTTTCGTACTCATCTTCGTAAATTTTTCCATTCTGATAAACCCTGACCCGCATATAGTTGGACAGGGCATTGACCACGGAGGAACCTACACCGTGTAAGCCTCCGGAGGTTTTATAGGAGCTATCATCAAACTTTCCTCCGGCATGGAGAGTTGTCATTACGATTCTTTCCGCAGAAATTCCCTTCTTATGCCGGTCAACGGGGATTCCACGTCCATTATCCCGTACCGTACAGGAACCGTCCTTATGGAGAGTTACGGAAATTTCCGTACAATATCCTGCCAAATGCTCATCCACGGAATTATCCACAATTTCATAAATCAAATGATTTAAGCCCTTGCTTCCGATGGATCCGATATACATTCCCGGCCTTCTTCGTACCGCTTCCAATCCCTCTAAAACAGTAATACTGTCTGCATTATAGCTCTTTGCCATGTTTCTCCTTTTTGTTTCCCGGGCTTTTCCTTACTGCCCTCTATTGAGCTTGTCCTTACCGCCCTATGTTGGGCTTGTCATTACAGCCCTATTTTTCTATTTCGAAATTATGCTTTGGAGATCACTTCCGTAAAACGACGGAAGGCCGCCTTTCCTTCTGCATCCCTTTTAAAGATTCCCGCGCAGGAAAGAACCTCCATGAAAACCTTTGCCACTTCTACCTGTACAATCTCATGGACATTGTCTGAGGAAAGATGGGGATATTTTCTTAAAATCTCCTCGCCCCAATCCGCATGCTTCTGAAGGCTTTCTTTCTTCCGTAAATCTTCCCCGGAAACCAGGGCTGCCTCCAACTCCTCCAGCTCCTGCTTCAGTCTTGCGGGAAGAACTGCAAGGCCCATAACTTCGATAAGACCGATATTTTCCTTCTTAATATGGTGGAACTCCTCATGAGGATGGAACAGTCCCAAAGGATGCTCCTCCGTACAAAGGTTGTTTCTAAGCACCAAATCCAGTTCAAAATCCTCTCCCCTTCTTCTGGCAATGGGGGTAATGGTATTGTGGGGATTCTCCTCCGTAAAAGCATGGAGAGAAACTTCCGGATCGGAATAAGAGCGGAAACGCTCCAAAATCATCGTAGCACAGGAAGAAAGCTCAGCAGAATTCTTTCCACGTAAGCGAATCACGGACATGGGCCAGTTCACAATCCCTGCCTGAATATCCGGATAGCCTTCCAAGGTAAAGTATTCCTCAACTTCCGCCTTTTCCATGGGAAAGCTATAGTTTCCTCCCTGAAAATGTTCATGGGAAAGAATGGAGCCTCCCACTATAGGAAGATCCGCATTGGAGCCCACAAAGTAATGGGGGAATTGCTCTACAAAGGAGAAAAGCTTGGGGAAGATTTCCCCGGAAATCCGCATGGGCTTATGCTCCTTATGAAAGACGATACAATGCTCCGGATAATACACATAGGGAGAATATTGAAAATAAAACTCCTCCCCTGCCAGGTTCAAAGGAATAATTCTATGGTTTTCTCTTGCCGGAAAATCCAGTCTGCCCCCGTAGCCTTCACTTTCCTTACAAAGCATACAGGCAGGATAGGAAGAGGACTGCATCTTTCCAAGAAGGGCAATCATCTTCGGATCCTTCTCCGGTTTACTTAGGTTAATGCTGATTTCTACAGGACCGTAGTCTGTATCCTTATGAAAATGAATATCCTTCCGGATTCTGTAGCGACGAATATAGTCATTATTTTGGCTGAACTCGTAGAAATACTCTGTAGCCTTCTTAGGAGAGTCCTGATAAAATTCCCTGAACTTTTCTTGCACATGGCTTGGACGGTCTGTAAGAATCCCCATGATTCTGGTGTCCAAAAGGTCCCCCTCCACCACATTATCCTCTTTTAAAACGCCTTTTTCCAAGGCCAGGGATAAGAGTTTCGACAGTAAACTTTCCAAATAGGAACCGTCTTCAATGCTTTCTTTGGAAATCCCCTGAATCTTTTCCTGAATCTTCTCATAAGCATAATTCTTAGGCTCTACCGTAAGTAAAGTAGCCAGACTGTTGTAAATATAAACAAAGTCCGCTTCTTCAATCAGCTTACAATAAGCGCCATAGGCCACAAAGTCCTGTAATAGTTCCTCTACCATCTTCCCTTACTCTCCATATCCGTTAGGATTTTGGGACTGCCATCTCCAGCTGTCCTGACACATTTCCAAAATGTCTTTCTCCGCCTTCCAGCCAAGAACCTCTTCCGCCTTCTTGGGACTGGAATAACAGGTAGCCACATCTCCTGCCCTTCTTTCCTCTATCACATAGGGAAGAGTCTTTCCGCAGGCTTTTTCAAAGGCATGAATAATTTCCAGAACGGAATAGCCCTTTCCGGTTCCTAAATTACATACCAAAACGCCGTCATTTTTCGGACAGGACTATCCCACCAAGGACGGTACTGGTGTAAGAGACTATA
>CALIEL010000281.1 GCA_938022235.1 Oribacterium parvum | reverse complement strand
ACTACGATAAAACGCTTAGGTCTCTCTGCATTTTTCCCGATTTTTTTGAGTAATTCCTCTTCTTTTTTTATGCGATCCGTGTCGATAAATCGAGAATGCAAAAGATGGACTTCTTCCTCCGGAAAAGCTTCTAATAAATCTTTTGTGATTCTCTGCGCCCTCCCAACCGTATTTACAATAATGCCTATGACCGCTCCGTTCTTGCTGAGACTCTTTACGGTATCTACTAAATTCTCTTCGTCCAGCTGATAAAGCGTAACCTTTTTTTCTTTCTCTTCTTGAAAGTCTGAAAAAGATTTAACCTCACTTCCTTTGCTAAAGGTAAGTAAGGGATAGCTTTCTGTATTAAGGAAATCAAAATTTTCTATATCCTTCTCTTTGGTTCCTCTACCTTTCAAGTAATACTTCATCAGGTCTTTTCTTCGTTCTATGGGTAAAGTCGCGGATAAGATAATGGTTGGCACTTTATAGGCTCCAAGCCATTGTAAAACCATGTAGAGGTACTGCCCCATATAGGCATCGTAGGCGTGCACTTCATCAATGATGACAACCTTTTTACTAAATCCCAAATGCCGAAGCATAAGATGTTTTTGTTTTAAAGCCATAAGGAGTAAATGATCTACAGTTCCTACTATAAAATCATCCAGCATGGCCTTCTTTCTCCCGGAAAACCATTCATTCACATACACATACTTCGTTTTTTCTCCGTCCGGATCTATTCCCTCGCTACAGTTCCTGGACAAGGATTGAAACTCTTCATTTAAAGCTGCCTTTCCATGAGATAGGCGAAGAGATAATTTCTCTTGATTTTTTTGCCCAAGGGAATCTACCCAGGACTCCACTCTCGGAAAAATGCCGTTGGAACTGGCTTGGGTAGGCAGTCCAAAGAAAACTCCGGCACATTGCTGCTTTCCCGCCAATTGTTCCGCAGTCATTAAAGCCGCCTCTGTTTTTCCGCAGCCCATGGGCGCCTCAAGAATCACTAAGCCGATGTCCTCAGCCCCGGCAATCTCTGTAAAAACTTTTTCTTGAAAATCTCTAGGCATAAAGTGAAAGGAATTCTGATAAGCCTGTTTTGCATCAAAAAGCTGCGTCGCTTCCCATGTTTGATTCTGCGTCCATTTTAACCAGGCCGATTCCACCCTATCCTTTTTTTGTATTTCTAGTTTCGTCTTATCTTCTTGACTCGCTATTGCGTCATTTAAATCTTGATCATCTTCATTTTGCAAGGAAAATAAGGGAAAGTATTCCTCATTACTGGCTATCCAATCCGCCATGATTAAAAGTCCGGAAAGTAAGAGTTGCGTCGGTTTGGGACATCTAGGAAGCTCCTCTACATTTTTATAACCGCAGCTCTCTAATGCCCAGGAAAGTAGCTCCTCTTGTGTCGCTTTCCATTTTTTGCATATTGGAGAATCTTCTTTTTCTTCCTGATAAAAGTTGGCAGTATAAGCTTCAACAAAGGACGTAAGACTATAGTTTTCCTTCATAGGAACTCCATGATGGGCTCCTATGATAGAGGCAATTCCTCTGTTGATACCCGCTAAACGGCAAATCACTTCTCCTGCATAGGCATGGGGAGTTTTCCCTCGATC
>CALIEL010000280.1 GCA_938022235.1 Oribacterium parvum | reverse complement strand
CGGCAGCAAACTGTGCCACAGCACCGGTCGGAGTAGACTTGGAGGACTGTCCACCTGTGTTGGAGTATACCTCGGTATCGAATACCATTACGTTGATATCCTTTCCGGAAGCAAGAACATGGTCAAGTCCGCCGAATCCGATATCGTAAGCCCAACCGTCACCACCGAAGATCCACTGGCTCTTCTTGCCTAAGAAATCCTTATTCTTAAGAAGATCCTTAGCTACTTCATCTGTCTTACCGGTTAAAGCCGCTACCAGCTTCTCTGTAGCAGTACCGTTTGTAGCACCGATAGAGAAGGTATCCAAATATTCCTTAGCAGCCTCAACAACAGCAGCGTCCTTATTTTCTTCTACAAGCTTCTCAACCTGCTTCTTTAATCTGTCACGGATAGCATTCTGTGCCAAAAGCATTCCGTATCCAAACTCCGCATTATCCTCAAAGAGAGAGTTATCCCATGCAGGGCCCTGTCCCTTAGCATTTACGGTGTAAGGAGTGGATGGAGAAGAGTTACCCCAGATAGAAGAACATCCGGTTGCGTTACTGATGTACATTCTCTCTCCGAAGAGCTGGGTAATTAACTTCGCATAAGGAGTCTCTCCACATCCGGGACATGCGCCGGAGAACTCGAAGAGTGGCTTCTTAAACTGAGATCCCTTAACGGTAGTCTCCTTAAACTTCGCAATAACTTCCTGCTTCTCAGGAAGCTCAACAGCGTAATCGAAGTACTTCTGGCGATCCAGGTTATCCTCGATTGGGGACATTACAAGAGCCTTCTCGCCCTTCATTCCGGGACAAACGTTTGCGCAGGATCCGCAACCAACACAGTCTAATACGGAAACCTTAATACCGAACTTGTAGTTAGGCATTCCGTTCATAGCCTTCTGCTGATCTGCTTCCGGAGCCTTAGCTGCCTCATCCTCGGTGTATGCAAATGCACGAATTGCTGCGTGAGGACATACATAAGAACAGAAGTTACACTGGATACAGTTATCAGGGTTCCATGCAGGAACGTTTACGGCAATACCACGCTTCTCATAAGCAGCAGATCCTACAGGAGTAGAACCGTCTACATAATCAGCAAATGCGGAAACGGGAAGATTGTTTCCTTCCTGTGCGGAAACATAGTTCTGGATATTGTTTACGAAATCCAAAACATCCTTTCTTCCGGCAGTCTTGGTCTTGAACTCAAGTCCCTCATCGGCACAGTTGCTCCATTCCTTCTTTACTTCTACTTCTTCGAAGGCATTTGCACCGGCATCGATAGCTGCCCAGTTCTTCTTTACAACGTCCTCACCCTTACGACCGTAGGTCTTCTGAGCGGCATCCTTCATTAACTTGTTAGCCTGCTCCTTAGGAATGATTCCGGTTAAAGTAAAGAATGCGGACTGAAGGATGGTGTTGATACGGGTTGGTCCCATTCCTGTCTCAATACCAATCTTAACACCGTTGATGATGTAGAACTTGATATTGTGGTCAGCCATATACTTCTTAACCTGTCCGGGGATGTGATTCTCCACCTCATCCTTGGACCAAGTACAGTTTAATAAGAAGGTTCCGCCGTCTACAAGCTCCTGAACCATGTTGAACTTGGTCATGTAGGAAGGATTGTGACAAGCTACGAAGTTAGCT
>CALIEL010000279.1 GCA_938022235.1 Oribacterium parvum | reverse complement strand
ACCACTTTCCGTTGCTTTGACTAAAACCGATAGTACTCGGAATATTGGCAGTGCCGGAATTGTTCTGTCCGTTCTGTCCCTGTACCTGATTTTCACTGTATTTTCCTTCTCCGTTGGAGCGGGTACTTTGCTGGATGTCCAAAACCTCGGACTCCGCCTCCTCGGAGGACTTTCCTGCCTTCTTCTGCTCCTCGGTATAAGGAATGGTCTTTACGGAAAATGTATAGCTTCCCTCCTCTGTCATCCAGGGATAAAAATTCAGGCTTAACGCATCTGTGGTAATCTTTGCCAGTCTTCTACCTTCTTTGAAAAGACTGACCTCATAGACGCCGGAACCATTTTCCGGAGCAGTCCAACGAGCTCTTCCCAGAGAATTACTGTCCCACTGCAAATTATCCGCCATGGAATACTGTCCCTGAACCGCTCTTAACTGAATCAGAAGCTCAAGCTCTGTGGAGCTGACTCTCTTGGCACTAATCAGAGTTCCGTTGGTCACACGAACATTGTTGCTGTTATAGGCACCGAAGAACTGGTAATAGAGAGTATCTCCATTGCTCTTATCCCGGCTGTCCGCCACAAGATAAAGCTGCACCTTCGGGGTACTTCCCACGGTAATGTCTCCTGCATTTCCACTGTCTACCCACTGAACCGCATCCACGTGGTATTTGTCGCTGTCTCCTGTGGAAAAATCGCCTTCGCTGATATTTCCAAGACTGTCTCCCGGATCCAGATTCCGAAGTCTTTCCTCTACCTTAATTCGAATCATATTGATGTTGCTGATGCTATCCCTCGCAAAAGCAGGCATGCTCAAAGAAAAAAGCATTGTGGCCATAAAGGCTAAAGACAGCCCCAGGCGCTTTCCTGTATTTTGAAAAAATCTAATCATACAAATCCTCCTCTTTACATTTCCTCTTAGTATAAGGCGGGTGCACAGGGGAAAACAAGTGCTTTTCTCTTACGATTCCGGAACAGCCGACTGGTTCTTTTAATTCCTCTTAATCCACTTTCCATTGGTAAAGTCGGGAATAGCCACCGGCTGTCCCCCAAGAGCAATGGACTCCTCCGCCAGGGCGGTAATGCTCATCCAGCTGGCCATATCATACACATCTATAGGCATAGGCCGGCCTTCCTGCAGGCAACGGATAAAGTCGGAGAAAATCAGATAATCCATGCCCCCATGTCCCTTCTTTACGCCCGCCTTCAGATAGTCTTTCCACAGGGGATGCTCATATTTTTCCCGGAAACGCTCCACATTTCCCCACTGCTTCTTCCATTCAAAATGATCCTTTGCTCCCTCATCCCCATCCAGGAAGATAGAGGCATTGTCCTCCATATACATCCCCTTCGTACCCTGTACGGTGAAGCCTCGGGAATAGGCTCTGGGCAGGGTGGTATCCAAGGTCAGTAAAATGCTTTCCCCATTACTGCATTTGATGATGGTATTGACCACATCTCCCTGCTGAAATACCGTATTTTGCAATGCCTTGTCCTCCGGCTTCTTTTCCTTGATATACTCTCTAAGGCCTGCTGCCTTGGAAGCCATGGAGCAAAGGCTTAACATACGGTTTCCCCGGTTGATATGAAGAACCCTGGCAATAGGTCCAAGCTCATGGGTGGGATAATTTTCCGTATTGCGATGAATATAATTTTCCAAACGGTAATGGCGGTTTTCCTTTCCAAAGGAGATCTCTTCCCGCAAATCATGCTTATAACCCCCTTCGCAGTGCACAATCTCTCCCAGAATCCCCTCCTCCACCATGCGGTAAACCATCATTTCATCCCTACCATAGACGCAGTTTTCCATAAACATAATGGGAGTCTTCGTTTCCTCGTAGCAATCCACCAGCTTCCAGCACTCCGACAGGGTATAAGCTCCCCCCACCTCGGAGGCTACCGCCTTTCCTGCCCGCATGGCCGCCATGGCTATTTCGCTATGGGTATCCCAGGAAGCACAAATCAAGACTGCATCCAGCTCTTTGATCAAAAGCATCTCTCTATATTCGGAAAAGGTCTGCGGTCTTTCTCTTCCCATCTCCACTAAAGCATCCGCCACTTCCTTCTGCCGATCCTCATAAACATCGCAGAGTGCAACAAATTTCACATCCGGATGCTCGGAATACACATTTTTTACTAAGTCCGCCCCTCTTTGCCCAAGACCGACAACCCCAAGCTTCACTATCTTTCCCATAACGCATCCTTTCCCGCAGTAATTAGCGCCCTTAATCCTAATTCTAACCACTATTCTATCACGATTCCATTTCAGAAAGCTTTCCCCTATGGATAAAAGATTTTCACTATCGCATACAGTGCTTATACACCAACGTGAGAGTGAACACCCATCTTCCGCTATTTTTCTCAAAAAAAAATACAGTAGTAGGCATACAAACACCATAACTACTGCATATTATTACACACCGGTTTTCAGCAATATAGCTTGAACAACTTTATTGTATTAGGAAAGGTGATTTTTGTATAACAA
>CALIEL010000278.1 GCA_938022235.1 Oribacterium parvum | reverse complement strand
CGGGAAGCCACCGCATCGTACCAGCCCACACGTCTGGGGCGGCCTGTGGTTGCCCCGTACTCTCCCTTATCTCCGCCTCTCTTACGAAGCTCCTCTGCCGCTTCTCCGAAGAGCTCGCTGACAAATTCGCCGGCTCCTACCGCAGAGGAATAGGCCTTGGTAACACAAACCACATCGGTAATGGCATAGGGAGGTATTCCTGTTCCCACAGCACCGTAGGAAGCCAAGGTATGACTGGAAGTAACCATGGGGTAAATACCGTGGTCCGGATCCTTCATAGTGCCCAGCTGTCCCTCCAGTAAAATCTTCTTTCCCTCTTTAATAGCGGTTCTCAGGAATAAGGAAGTATCCTTTAAAAACGGCTTAATCTCTTCTCTTTGCTTCTTAAGCTCTGCCAATACCGTATTGAAATCCAGAGGCTCCTTGCCATAGAGATTGGTAAACAAGGCATTTTTGATTTCCAAAATCTTCTTCAGGCGTTCCTCTAAAATATCATCAAAGTAGAGCTCATTAAACTGTAAGCCGATTTTGGCATATTTATCGGAGAAAAATGGAGCAATGCCGGACTTAGTGGAGCCGAAGCTCTTCTTTCCCAAACGTTCCTCCTCATAAGTATCCTGCAACACATGGTGAGGAAGCATTACCTGGGCGCGGTCGGAAATGTAAATCTTTGGCTTCGGTACACCGGCCTCCTCCAAAGACTTCAGCTCAGCCAGAAATTTTCCGATATCCACGGCAACACCATTTCCCAAAACACAGGTCACATTGGGGTTAAACACTCCGCTGGGCAGAAGGTGCAAAGAAAAACGCCCATAAGGATTGATGATGGTATGTCCCGCATTGGCTCCTCCCTGAAAACGAACTACGATGTCCGCAGATTCCGCCAAATAGTCTGTAATCTTCCCCTTTCCTTCATCTCCCCAGTTTGCACCGACAATTGCTTGAACCATACTTGTTCCCCTTTCTTACATTTGAATTGTATAATGCAGTGCGAATGCACCCTCCAACAGCTAATACCCAAAAATCTAGTCCTTTTTAATCAATCTTGTGATCCACTGATACACATAAAAAAGACAGGGAAGAATCATGACACAGAACAATAGCGCCAGCATATACTCCTTCTTTCCCCCGGTGAATGCCAGAAACAATAAGGCAATCAGGGCAAGACAAAAAAGTATTAAAGTGAAAATGGCCATTCCTCTCTTCATATCTTTTCCTTCCTCAGTATACAAAATTTAAAAATATCACACAAGATGCTTGTTTTAATTCTTAGAGCTTGATTTCTACGGAAAGATTTAACAGCTCTTTGTTCTTTTCCAGTAAAGGAGCTATATCCGTAGCAATAAAATCCTCCACCTGCTCCTTGCAGCGCCCGATATATTTCTCCGGGATCAAAAGCTCCTCTAAATCCGACTTTTCCAAAGGAAATTCCGGATCCTCCGCAATTCTTTGCAGTAAATCATTGTCCAGGCCGTCTCTTTTCACTCTTAAGCCTGCCTCCATGGAATAGCTTCTGATTTTCTCATGGAGCTCCTGCCGGTCTCCCCCTCTTTTTACCCCATCCATCAGGATGTTTTCCGTTGCCATAAAGGGAAGCTCTTCCCGAAGATGCTTTTCAATCATTTTAGGATAAACCACTAAAGCGGAGGCCACATTGTAATAGAGGTCCAAAAGCCCGTCTGTAGCCAAAAAGGCATGGGGCACGGAAAGTCTCTTATTTGCCGAATCATCCAAAGTCCGTTCAAACCACTGGGTTGCGGCAGTCATGGGAGGATTCTGGCTCTCCGCCATGACGAAGTTGGCAAGGCCCGCAATTCTTTCACAGCGCATGGGATTTCTCTTATAGGCCATGGCACTGGAACCGATTTGCTTTTTCTCAAAGGGCTCCTCCACTTCCTTCAAATGCTGTAAAAGCCGGATATCATTGGAAAACTTATGGGCGGATTGGGCGATTCCGGACAGAATCGCCAGAATCTTGGAATCAATCTTTCTGCTGTAGGTCTGGCCGGATACGGGATAAACTCCCGGAAAATTCATTTTCCTTGCAATCTTTCTATCCAGCTCCCTGCACTTTTCATGGTCTCCTTCAAAAAGCTCCAGGAAGGAAGCCTGGGTTCCGGTAGTTCCCTTGGAACCTAAAAGCTTTAAGGAAGAAATGCATTCCTCCACATCCAGAAAATCCAGATATAAATCATGTAGCCAAAGGCTGGCTCTTTTTCCCAGTGTTACGGTCTGCGCCGCCTGAAAATGGGTATAGCCAAGCATGGGCAGTCCTCTGTACTCCATGGCGAAGTCCGCTAAAACCTTCATGCAGTTTAAAAGCTTTTTCCGAAGAAGCTTTAAGCCCTCCCGCATGGTAATCAGATCCGTATTGTCTCCCACATAGCAGGAGGTAGCCCCCAGATGAATGATTCCCTTTGCCTTCTCGCACTGTACGCCATAGGCATAGACGTGGCTCATCACATCATGGCGTACTTCTTTCTCTCTGGCTATAGCCACATCATAATTAATATCCTCTGCGTGAATCTTTAATTCCTGAATCTGCTCCTCCGTAATGGGCAGTCCCAGCTCCTTCTCACTTTCCGCCAAAGCAATCCACAGCTTCCTCCAGGTTTTAAATTTAAAATCGGAAGAAAAAATGCTCTGCATTTCCTCAGAGGCGTATCTCCCGGACAACGGGCTTTCATAGCTTTGATGACTCATGATTCCTCCCCTATTATTTCAACACATCCGCCATACTATAGTTTCCCGGCTCCTGCTTTTCCAGGAAAAAGGCAGCGGTAATAGCTCCCTTTGCAAAGATTTTCCTACTGTAGGCGGTATGATTTAGGCTGACGACCTCATCTTCACCGGCAAAAATCACCTCATGAATTCCGGGAATGGTACCTCCCCGAAGGGAAGACATCCCGATTTCTCTCTTCTCTCTGTCGGTATCTCTTCCGGAACGGTCATAAACCATCTTTAAGCTTTCTCCGATTCCCTCTTCTACAGCCTTTTCCAGCATCAAAGCCGTTCCGCTGGGGGCATCCTTTTTTCTACGATGATGGGCCTCCATAATTTCGATGTCAAAGCCGTTTTCATACAGCTTTTTTGCGGCAATCCGCAGGAGCTCCTGTAAAAGATTAATGCCCAAAGACATATTTCCGGAACGAAGGATGGGAATCTGTTTGGAAGCATCCTGAAGCTTCTTTTCCTGAGCCTCAGATAAGCCTGTAGTACAAAGCACAAGAGGCTTCTTTTTCTCCACCGCGAAATCCAGAAGAGTATCCACTGCCTCTTTTACGGAAAAATCAATGATACAGTCAAAATCTTCTTTCACTTCCGCTCCGCTTCCGTAAACCGGAAATCCGGGGTGCTTCAGATCTGTATGAGAATCCAGGCCGGCTACAATCTTCATCCCCTCCGTCTGCTTTGCTACCTCCTGCACATTTTGTCCCATCACGCCCTTTGCACCATGTAATAAAACCCTCATTATTTCCTCCTTCAGCCTCGGAAAACCACTCTACTTTTTCTTGTTTATTCTATTTCATTTTTCCGCAGAAAAAAAGAGGGGCGGAAAAGAAGAAAATAAGAAACAGCTTATCCTGCATTTATTTTCTTTTCTTCACAGCCCCCCTCTTCTCTATTAGGATAAAATCCCGTAGCGGCGCATTTCTTCTTTTAATACTTCTTGATGTGCTTCTTCCATCTCTGTCAAAGGAATACGTAATCCTCCCACAGCCTTACCTTGTAAATTCATTCCTGCCTTTACCGGAATGGGATTCACTTCCATAAAGAGGCTATGAATCAAAGGAAGTGCTCTCTTCTGCTCTTCCCAAGCTCCCTTCACATCTCCGGCAAACCACTTTTTGCAGATTTCCGCAGTCTCTTTCGGTGCCACATTGGACAAAACGGAAATTACTCCGGAACCTCCGATGGAAAGCAGAGGAACAATGATGCCATCCTCACCGGAATAGAGTAAGAAATCTTCATCCACCAAACGCATCAATTCCGCTGTGGAACCCACATCTCCGGTAGCTTCCTTTACTCCCACAATATTTTTCACATTATAGTAAAGATCCGCCATGGTCTTCGGCTCAATCTTCATACCGGTTCTTCCCGGTACATTGTACAGAATGCAGGGAATGGAAACCGCATCCGCAATAGCCTTATAG
>CALIEL010000277.1 GCA_938022235.1 Oribacterium parvum | reverse complement strand
TAGGGCTGTTCCTGTGTAAAGGCTTCCACCATCATGGCGTCATCCGTAATGCCTAGCCCCTCCTCTTTCTTCTCTAAGAAAGTTTTATAGGCTTCCCAAAGCAGAGGAAAGGAAAATGCCTGGGGAGTCTGAATCCGATAAAGACTGCTCCTATCCACGCTTTCCTGCACAATACCCTTCTCCACTCGCTTTATGGTATCTGTCACCGGAAGCCCCGGAATCACTGCCCCATAGGACTTTCTTGCCTGATAAATTCTTTCACATAAGTCTAAACTAAAGCAGGGCCGTGCCCCGTCATGGATAAAAATAGAGAGGTCCGTTTGGAGATGCTTTTCTCTTTTCTATTCTCGATTATTTAAAAACTCCAAAGCGGAGTAAACAGACCAGTAGCGCTCTGCTCCCCCCTCAATCAGAGAAACTGCTATACCTTCCTGGGTAAGCGGAGAAAATGAAGCAGCGAGCTCCTCTTTACATTGTGCGGATTCTCCTTCTAAGAACCGAAGCCCCAGCTCTTCCCTCCATTGCTTAAGTTCCCCTTCCACCCTTTCTTTATCTTCCTTGGAAAGGATTAAAAGAATTTCTTTGCACCTGTCCCAGCTACAAAACTTTTGCAGGGCGGAGTAATATAGGGGCTTTCCCTGAAAGGACAGAAATTGCTTTTTTTCCTTTCCTCCCATACGACTGCCTTTTCCGGCCATCAGAAGGATGACGGTAATTTCTCTTTGATTTGGCATTCTTCCCTCCCATGCTCCTTTCCGTTCAGCTCCAAGGTTTTTCTATCCCGAATAATTTTATGCGTTCTTTTCTGCACTCTTTTCTGCGTTCTTTTCTGCGTTCTTTTAGCGCCGGAATTCCTTCTATACTCTAGCCTTCCGTTAAAGCCAAAGAAGGATAAGCATTTAAAGAAGCCTCTCCTCGTTTTCCAGCCTGATAATCATAATAGGCTGCTGCCGCAATCATAGCCGCATTGTCCGTGCACAGCACAGGGCTTGGGCAGTAAAAGCTTAAACCGTGATCCTTCGCCTTCTCCTCCATCTTCCTTCGAAGACAGCCATTTGCGGAAACGCCTCCCGCCACCGCCATTTTGGATACCCCTAAGTCCAGAGCCAGCTGTAAGCATTTTTCCGCCAAGTCCTCACAGACTCCCTCCTGAAAAGAGGCACAAAGGTCTGCCACCCTTATTTCTTCTCCCAACATTTTCTTATGGTTTAGCTCATTTAAAACCGCAGATTTTACACCGGAGAAGCTAAAGTCGTAGGGAGTATCCAGTTTTGCCTTGGGAAAATGATAGGCAAAGGGGTCTCCCTCTTTCGCACTATGCTCCAGCTTTGGGCCTCCGGGATATCCCAGTCCCACGGCTCTGGCAATCTTGTCGAAGGCTTCTCCCGCCGCATCATCTCTGGTTCTTCCATAGATTTTGATTTTTCCGTAGTCCTCCACATACAGTAAATGACTGTGTCCACCGCTGGCCACCAGGCAAACATAGGGAGGAATACAATCCTGATGAGCAAGATAATTTGCCGCAATATGTCCTTCAATATGATGTACCGGAATCAAGGGTTTCTGAATGGCATAGGCCAGAGCCTTGGCTTCGGAAACTCCCACCAAAAGGGAACCTACCAATCCCGGACCGTAGGTTACCGCCACCGCCGTAAGATCGGAAAAACTTTTTCCCGCCTCTTCCATTGCCAGACGAATCACCTCATCAATCTTTTCCAAATGATTACGGGAAGCAATCTCAGGCACCACTCCGCCAAACTCCGCATGTAGAGCCACCTGAGAGGAAATCACATTGGAAAGTACTTCCTTTCCGTTTTTTACTACTGCCGCTGCGGTTTCATCACAGCTGCTTTCGATTCCCAGAATCAAAACATCTTCCATAAAACTGTACTCTTTCTTTCTGTACTCTTTTTATACTCTTTCTCTATTCCTCTTCTTCAAAGGAAATGTCCTTGCTCCAAGCATCTCTGGCGAATTTCACCGGAAAAATATGGCTGAACTTATCCTTATACTGCTCCGGATAAACCTCCGAAGGAGAATAGTGGGTAAGCCACATTTCTCTGGGCCGGGCTTCCCGGCCTAAGATGGCTGCCTCTTCCATAGTCATATGCTTGTGTTTCTTGGCATTGGAGAGCTTGTCCTCCTCCCCATACATTCCTTCACAGATAAACAAATCCACATCCTTCGCCTTTTCGGCTATCCTTGGAATCGGTCTGGTATCGGTACAATAGACTACCGAAATCCCCCGTCTTGCCTCTCCCATGACCATATCCGGGGTAAACAGACTGCCCTCATGCTCTACCGCTTCTCCATGTTGCAGACGATTCCAGCAGGACACGGGAATGCCTGCCTCCCTTGCCCGTTCTACGGAAAATTTTCCGGATCTGGGAATAGTGATTTTATAGCCAAAGCAGGGAATACTGTGTTGTACCTTAAAGGCCTCTACCTGAAAGCTTTCACAGGAAAATCTCTGCTCTTCTTCCTGAATTTCTATATATTCGATGGCAAAGGGAAGCTCCGGTGCAATACTTCTTAGTCCATTTACCACCCTGGCCAGTCCTTTAGGGCCAATCATGGTCACCGGCTTGGTTCGCTCCGCATTTCCCATGCTAAGCAACATTCCGGGAAGTCCGGAAATATGATCTGCATGGTAGTGGGTAAAGCAGATGGTATCAATGCTGTAGGGGCTCCACCCCTTCTCCCGCATGGCAATCTGGGTTCCCTCCCCACAATCTATCAAAAGACTGGACCCGTTACAGCGTAACATTAAGCTGGTGAGCCAGCGCTTGGGAAGGGGCATCATACCGCCGGTTCCCAGTAAACATAATTCTAACATAATTTATTGTATCGTCCTTTCCATGAGGATGGCATCCTCTTCCGGATCCCGGTAATACGCCTTTCTTTTGGAAAAGGCCCGAAATCCCTCTCGTTCATAGATTGCTTTGGCAGGGTCATTGCTTTCCCTTACCTCTAAAAATATTTTCTGAATGGCTTCCCGATCTCCTATGGAGAGAATTTCCCGAAGCAGTTGTTTCCCAAAACCCTTACCTTGATGCTTTTTCTTCACGGCAATGCTTTCCAGCTCTCCTTCCACGCCTAAGACTCTCAGAATCGCGTAGCCTAAGATTTCCTCTTCCTCCATCAAGACAATGGCTCTATCGTATTTTCCCTCCACAGCACGGAAAAAGTCCTGCCTAGAGTAGGCCATACTGCCAAAAAGGGCCTGATCCATCTCCCAAATTTCTTCCACATCCCGCACTTCCATGTAACGAAAAAGCATTTCTCCTCCTTGATTGTAGGCAATGAGTGGTAATTGCTCTTTCCAAACAACTTACTTGATTCTTTGATAGATTCCATTCCACTCTGCCCACTTTATTCGTGAATCGGATAGTTCTTCGCAATCAGCTTATCCTTGGTTTTTCCTAAATCCTTGTACGCCTCTTCCTGCACAATCTGAAAATCCTTTAAAGCCCCTGCTTCCTTTTCTCTTTCCGCCTGAGGCTTCCTTAAATACTCCAGATGAAATCCCGCTTCCAAGCCCTCCGCCTTTTTCTTTTCTCCCAGTAAAGCCAGAGATGCTGCCCTTTGCAGGGCGTTCTGGGGATTGGGGAAAAGGCAAAGATCCTTTCCCAGGCTCTCTTCAATCTGCTTTCTATAGGGAAAAATGCCGTCCCCCAAGAAAATCTGCTGTCCCTCCTGTTCTTTTGCAAAAGCAAGAAGCTCCTCAATACTCACAGCCCTTTCCGGAGAAATACACTGTCCCAAACGGTAAGATGCGGTATAGACCTGTCCTCTTCTGGCATCCAAAAGCACATGGATGGGATTTGGTAAAAAGCTAAGATTTTCCTGCAACATTTCCAGCGTACTGATTCCATAGAGGGGAATATTTCCGGCCAAAGCCAGCCCCTTTCCGGTTGCCGCTCCGATTCTAAGACCGGTAAAGGAGCCCGGCCCTTTGCATAGGAAAATCTGATCCACCTCTTCCAAAGAAACCTTGCAATGCTCCAAAAGACTGATACAAAGAGGCAGTAAGGTTTCAGAATGGGTGAGTCCGATTTGTAAATCCATCTCTCCTAAAATCTGTCCGTCCTTTACAAGGCAAACCCCGGAAACTCTCCCGGAGGCGTCTAATGCTAAGCTTATCATTTTTTATCCTTTTCTTTCATAGATTACTCTATTTCGCAGATTACTCTATTTCATAGATTGCTCTATTTCCTATCCTCTGTTAAAGAGCTTTCCCATAAACTTTCTGATGTTTTTTACTTTACTTCTCTTCTTTGCTGTCTTCCATACGGATTCTCCGAAAGGAAAATCCCTGACTTAAATCCTTTTCAATATAAATCCATTTGGCTTCCGGAGGGATATCCTCCCTGACCTGGCTGGCCCATTCCATTAAAGCGATGCCTTCCCCGGAAAGCATGTCCTGAAAGCCGATTTCCCAAAGTTCCTCCGGATCTACGATACGGTAGAGGTCGAAATGATAGAGCTGTTCTCTTCCCTGATATTCCTTCACGATGGTAAAGGTGGGGGAATCTACATTTTCCGAAACCCCCAGGCCCTTGGCAAAACCCTTGGCAAAGACGGTCTTTCCTACCCCCAGGTCTCCCTCCAGACAGTAGATCTCGCCTTTTTTGGCTTCCTGTCCCAGGCGAAAGGCCAACTGATAGCTTTCTTCCTCACTATTGCTAATCCACTCCATCCCTACTCCTATTCACAAAAAACGCTGGTGCCTTAGACGCCAGCGTTTCTTTTTATTCTTCCCCGATGGCGCAGGCAAGACCTATGTCATCGAGTTCCATACAAGCGATATTCCCAAAAAGAAGCTCTCGTTTCTGCTGCGGCTAGCCGGCGATATCTCCTTACTCCTCCGAAGCGGAATTTACACGAAGGTAGTGGAATACTCTCCTTCCGGTTTCATCCTCGAAAGCGGAAAGACGAGCCAGAAAATCTTCTTCGAAAAGAATATCGGAAATAATGGCAAATTCATCCTTTCGTCCGGGAAGAACATGAACCTTTACCTTTCCATTCTCTACGAAATAGCTCTTTAATTCCTTCTCAATCCCCTCTTCCGTCCCTTCAATACGAAGGAAATAACGGAAAGCGTTTCCGCCCATGGGCTCAATTTCAATCATTTTATCGGACCAGCCGATTCCCTGGAAATTATTTTTATGACGCACTGCCGCAATAATATCGGAAACAACCGCACTGGCAGTAGGAAGCTTACCGGCTCCCATGCCGTAAAGCATGGTGGTTCCCAGGCAGTTTCCTACGATACGAATACCGTTATACACGCCATTTACCGGGTAAAGAGGATCCTGCTCCTCCACCATCATGGGGGCTACATAAGCAAAGTACTTATCCTCCACCGTCTGTACGGATCCCAAAAGCTTAATGCTGTATCCCAATGCCTTGGCATAAGCCATATCGATATCACTGACATTCCGGATTCCTTCCGTGTAAATATCCTCGTGGCGGCAACGATTACCGGAGGTCATGGAAAGGAGGATGGCAGTCTTTCTGGAGGTATCA
>CALIEL010000276.1 GCA_938022235.1 Oribacterium parvum | reverse complement strand
CCCCAAAATATCGAGGCCTTAACTGCCCTTCCCGGGGTGGGACGGAAAACCGGAAACCTGATATTAGGAAACATTTACCATATTCCCTCTATCGTGGTGGATACCCATGTAAAGCGCATTTCCAACCGTTTGGGGCTGGCGGATTCTCCGGATCCCACCAAGGTGGAATTTCAGCTCATGGAGCATCTTCCGGAGGAGTTTTGGATTCGTTGGAACACCCACATCATTGCCTTGGGAAGAACGCTTTGTACTTCTCAGAATCCCAAGTGCGGCGAATGTTATTTGCAGGATCTCTGCCCTTCCAGCAAGAAGGATCCGGAAACCTGGAGACCTGTGGGGGAAAGAAAGGCTATCGGAAAGAAAAAGCCTGCTGCAAAGAAGACTGTTGAAAAGAAGACTGTTGAAAAGAAGAAGACTGTTGAAAAGAAAAAGTCTGCTGCAAAGAATGCAGGTTTGAAGAAGGCAGAGACAAATGTTGCCGTTGGCTCCAGAAAGACATTGGCGAAAAAAGTCGCAGAATAAAGTATGAAAAAAGAGGCAAACAAGCCTACTGTACAGAAAAGTTTGGAGGATTAGTCCATGTGTGAATGTGAATTATGCAGAAATTTGGCTTTTGACGATGAAGAGGAAGATTACGAGTGCATGGCCGAATTTGATGAAGATGAAATTGCCAAGATGTGGCAGGAAGGTAGCCGCTCTCACTGCCCCAACTGGAAAAGCAATGAAAATGAATATCAAACTGTAAAATATCAGGCTATCGGGCATTTGGCTATTGAGGGAAAGCAGTCCGTAGCTTCTGCTTCCGAGAAGGAAGAGGATGCTGCAAAGAAAAAGAAAATCCTGGCAGATTCCATTGCAAAAAAAGTGGCGGCAAAAATTGGTTCCTAAATCCTGCGAACCGCAAATTACCGAGAAGATTATACGCTGAGCCATAAAGATAATGGATAGAATCGGAGAGACTTTATGAATATCGTTTTACATGAACCGGAAATTCCCTTTAACACCGGAGCCATCGGCAGAACCTGCGTGGCGACCAAAAGTACCCTGCACCTGATTAAGCCCTATGGCTTTATTTTGAATGATAAAAACATCAAAAAAGCCGGCATGGATTATTGGTCTTTGTTAAAGCTTCGGGAATATATTTCCTATGAGGAATTTATAAAAGGTGTGGAGGAAGAAAAGAGAGAAATGGAAAAAGCTTCCCCTGAAAAAAACGCCTCTGAAAATGCTCCTAAGACAAGTATTGCTCTTCCCAAGGTTTGGTACGCCACCACCAAGGCTCATAAAACCCATACGGAGGTCTCCTTTTCTCCCAATGATTACATTGTCTTCGGAAAGGAATCCGCAGGAATTCCGGAGGAGATTCTGGTAGATAACGAGGAGCAGTGTATTCGTATTCCCATGTTGGAGGAAGCACGTTCCTTAAATCTTTCCAATTCCGTAGCCATCATTTTATATGAAGCGCTTCGGCAGCAGGATTTTCCCTTCTTAAGTAAGGAAGGAGCGTTACATCATTTGCAATGGAAGGAATAGCGTTACTACTTTCTTTGAGAATCCTTATATTCTTCTTCCAACTCATCAATCAGATATAAGTCACTTCTGCAATGCATATCGGAAATGCCTTGGCTAATGAGCTGATACAGCTCAGATTTATAAAAAAAATCCAAGGCATTTTCTAAAGATATTTTTTCTTTCTCTGCAAAGCCTGCTATAATGCGGGCGTATTTTTTTTGTAAAAGAACGGGATGGGCATTCATAGCTGCACCCCCCATTCTTTCATCACAGACAAAAGCTCCTGAAGGATATATTCTTTTCCTTGCGTATGAAGCGCCTCGTATTCCGGTATGATATAGTTCTGCAAAAAGTTCTTTCCACTGCTAAGCTCGTGATAGACGCTTGCACCGTCCTTATGCAAAGCTTCTGCTAAACTTTCAATACAAAATAGGGTAAATTCCAGTTCATGAATATCATTCAGTTTGTTCTCTACCGATTCTTTCATCAAATCACCTCTGCTCATTCCCTAACTATAAGGTTATAGGGAAAAACTGCCTTGAAATAAGATGACCATTCAAAAAAGGAGCGAAAATAGAAAAGGTATATTCACAAAGAATGACTGTATAAAATAAAAAGCACTTTATGGTATAACTCTATCTCTATTACAAGATAACAAAATACTATAAAGTGCTTTCATATTAATTAGTACTAACAGGGTCATAATCAGCAGGTACAGGAGCAACGATACTCACAAAGATAACATCTTCTGTTCCAGTATTTTTTGCGCCATGACATTCACCCTTTTTAGATACTATAACTTGCCCCTTTGTAAAAGGCACCTCCGTATCAGGCGTTGGATAAAATACCCCCTTGCCTTGCAATATAACCCATATATCATCAGAGTTATGATGGTAATGCTTTGGTAAGGTTTGACCAGGTTTAATAACCCATACTGAACCACCTGTGGAATCAGTTTGATAAAATGGCGTCCTAACAGCATTCTCCAAACTTTCAACTTTCACAAGTTCCATATCAAAAACACGTTGATCACTCATAATGCTCACACCTTTCATTGATTAACAACTACCGAGTTCCAGATGCGTATTCACCCATATTAATATCTAGAACCTCTCGAACGGGCTGGATTAAAGAATCCTCGTATTGAACCTTCCACTGAATATCCTGATTCATCTCGCCATTTTGTAACCCCGCAATGGTTTCCCCATCACCTATTATATTACCGTGTTCGAAAATATAATTCAACACATTATAAGCATGAAATACTACATGATTAGGATCTACACCGTGAAAGTGATACTGTAAATCAGGTAAAAATAATGTACTCATACCCACAGAATCTACCATCATATCATTGGTACCTTGAATACTAAAATAACGCACATTTACAGCATAATACATGAAACGAGTCACCTCTTTATCAGGATGATTTTCAATCGATTCTCGACTTAAGAACTTACGAGATGGTCCAAATACAACGGCTTTACAAGAGGGATATAATTCTAGTAATGCATCTACATACTTTACAAGCATATCTGCACGTTCTTTGGCCGCTAAACCAGAGGCTAACATATCCGTAGCAAACACCCTGTATTGGCACTCTGCTAATAACTCATCCACATTTGGACAATCCCATACCTGACTACGATCAAAATCATCTAATACAGGCTTATCGATTTTCTCACAATTCGTCACCATCAAGGTCGGTGGAATATCTGCATCAGTATCCTCGTAATGCACCTTATAATTCTGAGGTGCAAAACCTGCGGAATCACGACGATGATCAAAACAATCCACAGGTCCTAAATACTTTGTGAGTACCTCTACCATTGTATCGCGGCCAGGCATATCACACTGCTCTGGCATCAATAACTCAACGAAAAAAATACCACCTGGTCGGACTGAAGTATCTGTTAAATCTTGTTTAAAAACTTGGCTCATATGCTCTCTCCTATAGTTAAAGCGTAATATAAAATGCATCCTTTATCCTATAGTATATCGGATGTTTATAAGTACTACAATTACGTAACCAATGTTTTATAAATAATATAAAGTCTATATTTTGACTACAGGTTAGAGTAATTTCTATATACTGTGACATCACGTTTATATGATTTAAACATAGGGATTCATATTCAGGTTCAAGCTGTTTACTATTCTCTAATGTTTGTAGAAATTTTGCATATAAATAATCAATACTTTCATAACGATTACCAACCTTACAACTCCCCATATCAAATAGGTTACGATAAGAAATATCTCCAGGCAATACAGACATCCAGTTTAAGGCATACTCTGATACACCGAATACTGTATTTTCTGGATTAGGCCCATCTAAATCATCCTGTAACCACGCTGATATTATTTGGTACATATTTAGTATTTCATATTCGCCTATTTCACCATAAAACTCACCTAACCCATCTAGATCAATCTCTAAATTGGCAATACAACGATACATAAAAACTACCTCCTAAAAGTCTCCAATCTTCTTATAGTAAAAGTATAACTATAATCATGTACCATATTTGCCACATTAGACTTTATTTCTATCTTTGAAGTTAATAATAAAACAACGCATAAATTCAAAAAGACCCGCTTCATGGTCCTCGAACTCATGGAGCGGGTCTTTGTATTAACTTACTAGCATGGGATGGTGAGTTGACAGCGAAACCCAAACGGACTCTACCGGACTCCAACCCCTACTCAATTATAGAGGTTTACGAACCACGTCAAGGATAGAACCATCGCGGTATTCTACGATTGCCACGATGTCTTCGTCTTTGTCGGATACAGGGATATCTTGTGGTTTACCTACCAAGTCGAATGCTAATTGTTGTAATTCTTCAATTGTGTAGATAGGCAAGTTGCTAT
>CALIEL010000275.1 GCA_938022235.1 Oribacterium parvum | reverse complement strand
CAGTAAAGATTGCCTACAGAAGACGTAGAGTAGATATGACCGATCTACCGGAAGAGGTAGAGGGTGCAATCGCAGACGGTTGCGATATCGTAGAGCTTCATTCCCCGGTTCGCATTGAGAAGGATGAGAATGGACATTGTAAGGGTCTGGTGCTTAAGCCCCAGATTATTGGAGGAGTACGTTATGGAAGACCTTCCCCCAAGGATTCTCAGGCACCTGAAGTAGAGCTTAAGGCAGATCTGGTTCTGGTAGCCATCGGTCAGGGTATCGACTTCCGTAAGTTCGAGGAATATCAGGAAATTCCTATTGAATCCGGAAGAATTAATGCCTTAGATACCTCTGCACTGAAGGATGTTGACGGCATTTTTGCAGGAGGAGACTGTGTAACCGGTCCTGCAACCGTAATTCGTGCGATTGCTGCAGGAAAGACTGCTGCGGCTAACATCGATGAGTACCTTGGCTATTGCCATGAGATTACCTCTGAAATCGAACTTCCACCGGTTCGTTTCGATGACAATGCACCTACCGGCCGTGTCAATATGAAATAGCGTCCTGCCGACGAGCGTGTCAAGGACTTTAAGCGTATGGAGTACGGCATGACAGATGAAGAGGCTTGCCAAGAGTCGGGCAGATGTCTTCACTGTGATCACTTTGGTTATGGTATCTTTAAGGGAGGCAGAGAATGCAAATGGTAAATTGTACAATCGATGGAAAAAAAGTATGTGTTCCGGAGCATACCACCATCCTGGAAGCGGCTAAGGAAATTGGCGTTTATATCCCTACCCTCTGCTACTTCAAAGGCTTAAATGAAATTGGTGCCTGCCGTGTCTGCGTTGTAGAGGTGGAAGGAGATCAGAGACTTCATGCCGCTTGTAACAGCCCTGTGCTGGAGGGAATGGTAGTGCATACCAATTCCAAAAAGGCAAGAGAAGCCAGAAAATGTAACGTAGAGCTGATTTTATCTCAGCACAATGTTACCTGCACCACCTGTGTTCGTTCCGGGAACTGTGCGTTACAGCACGTTGCCAATGACTTAAATATTATGGGAGAAAGCTTTCCTAAGGATTTGCCGAAGCAAAAGGGATCCAAAAGCTTCCCCTTGATTCGAGAATATGACAAATGCATTAAGTGTATGCGTTGTATTCAGGTCTGCGATAAGATTCAGGCTACCCATGTTTGGGATGTTATCAACAGTGGAGGAAAGAGTACGGTAGATGTTCGGGATTTCTATCGTTTGGAGGATTCCCCCTGTTCTCTTTGCGGACAGTGTATTACCCATTGTCCTGTAGGTGCTCTTAGAGAAAGAGATGATACAGACAAGGTTTTGGATGCTTTAGATGATCCGGAGACCATTGTACTGGCACAGATTGCCCCATCCATTCGTACGGCATGGGGAGAGGAATTCGGCTTGGATGCGGAAGAAGCCTCTGTGCAGAGACTGGCCAGCTGCTTAAAGGAAATGGGCTTTGACTATGTATTCGATACCGACTTTGCAGCGGATTTAACCATTATGGAGGAAGCTTCCGAGTTCTTACATAAGTTAACCCATCAGGAAGGGGACTTCCCTATGTTTACCAGCTGCTGTCCGGGTTGGGTTAGATTTATTAAGAGCCATTATCCCGAGTATATTCCGCAGGTTTCCACTTCCAAGTCTCCCCAGCAGATGTTCGGTGCTATTGCAAAGAGCTATTATGCGGATATTTTAAAGGTAAGCCCTAAGAAAATCTTCTCTGTCAGCATCATGCCTTGTCTTGCGAAAAAAGCGGAATGCTCCTATCCCAATATGACAGACAGCGAAGGCAATGTTGATGTAGATGTAGCCTTAACCACAA
>CALIEL010000274.1 GCA_938022235.1 Oribacterium parvum | reverse complement strand
GAAGCAGGTGTACACTTTGGACACCAGACCAGAAGATGGAACCCTAAGATGGCTCCATACATCTACACCGAGAGAAACGGTATCCACATCATCGACTTACAGAAGACTGTAAAGCTTGTAGATGATTCTTACAACGCATTGTCTCAGATCGTTGCTAACGGTGGAACCATCCTTTTCGTAGGAACAAAGAAGCAGGCTCAGGACGCTGTTAAGGCTGAAGCTCTTCGTTGCGGAGAGTTCTATGTAAATGAGCGTTGGCTTGGCGGAATGCTTACCAACTTCAAGACCATTCGTTCTCGTATCCAGAGATTAAAGGACATTGAGAAGATGGCTGAAGACGGAACCTTTGATGTATTGCCAAAGAAGGAAGTTACTCTTTTGAAGAAGGAGTGGGCTAAGCTTGAGGCTAACCTTGGCGGAATCAAGGATATGAAGTCTATTCCCGATGCAATCTTCGTAATCGATCCTAAGAAGGAGAAGATTTGCGTACAGGAGGCTCATTCTCTTGGAATTACTCTTTTCGGAATTGCAGATACCAATGCGGATCCTGAAGAGTTGGATTACATCATCCCCGGTAACGACGATGCTATCCGCGCAATCAAGTTAATCGTGGCTAAGATGGCAGATGCCGTAATCGAGGCTAAGCAGGGTGATATGACCGAGGAAGAAGCAGCTTTAGCAAGCAGTGAAGAAGATTTCACACAAGAGGCATAAGATAAATCAGGTCCCTTTTGCTCTATGAGTAGAAGGGACTATTTCCCTAATGTTATCGTTTAAAAGGAGGAAAGAAAATGGCAGAGATTACCGCAGCACTGGTGAAAGAATTAAGAGAGATTACCGGAGCAGGAATGATGGCTTGTAAGAAGGCTCTTACAGAGACAGCCGGAGATATGGATAAGGCTGTAGAGTACTTGAGAGAGCAGGGACTTGCAGGAGCAGAGAAGAAGGCAGGAAGAATTGCGGCAGAGGGTGTTTCCTTCACAAAGATTTCCGATGACGGAAAGACCGGCGTTGTAGTAGAGGTTAACGCTGAGACCGACTTCGTTGCTAAGAACGAAAAGTTCCAGAACTTCGTAAAGGAAGTAGCAGCTCAGGCATTAAAGACATCTGCAACGGATATCGACAGCTTCTTACAGGAGAAGTGGGATTTAGATCCTTCCAAGACTGTTTCCGAGCAGCTTTCTGCTACCATTTCCGTAATTGGGGAAAACATGAACATCCGTCGTTTTACCAAGATTACCGAGGAAAACGGTTTCGTTCAGGATTATATTCACTCCGGCGGAAGAATCGGTGTTCTTTTACAGGTTAAGTCCACTGTAGTAAATGATGCAATCAAGGATATGGCAAAGAACCTTGCTATGCAGATTGCCGCTTTAAATCCAAAGTACATCACTCGTGCAGAAGTTGATCAGGAATACTTAAAGAACGAGAAGGAAATCCTTTTGGCTGCAGCGAAGAATGAGAAGCCAAATGCTCCTGAGAAGGTTCTTCTTGGTATGGTTGAGGGAAGATTAAACAAGGAATTACAGGAAGTTTGTCTTGTAGACCAGGTTTATGTTCGTGCTGAGGATGGAAAGCAGAAGGTTGGTCAGTACCTTGAGAGCGTTGCAAAGGCTCAGAACGCTGAAATTTCCCTTGTTCGTTTCGTTCGTTACGAGACAGGAGAGGGACTTGAGAAGAAGAATGAAGATTTTGCTGCAGAAGTAGCTGCACAGATTAAATAATAAAGGAATCCCTCTTGCTGTTTGGCGAGAGGGATTTTTTTACCGTTAGAAAGGCTTAAAGAAAATGAACTGCATAGAGATTTTAGAAAAATTGGTGGCTAGAGAAAGTACAAATCCGGGAGCTTTGGAGGAAGGGGTAGCCGAGGATATTTTGGCACTTCTAAAGGATGCGGTATCGGAGCTTTCCGGTACTGTGGAAAAGCTTGAGGTAGAAGCTCACCGTCCCATTGTTCGAGTGCTCCTTCTGGGAGAAACTAAGGAATGCTTCAGTTTTATCTGCCACATGGATACGGTACCTATCGGCCTGCATTGGGAG
>CALIEL010000273.1 GCA_938022235.1 Oribacterium parvum | reverse complement strand
ATATTTGCCTCCTGTGAATTTACTTTTTCGGGCTTAAAACCACTGCCATATTTCTACCTTCAACCTTTGCCGCCTTATCCAGTACGGCAATGTCGGAAAGCTTCTCTCCGAATTCGTCCAGAATATACTTGGACTGATTCATACGAGACATTTCTCTTCCTCTGAAACGTAAGGCAATCTTGACCTTGTTTCCCTTCTCCAAGAACTTTCTCGCTGCGGAAAGCTTCGTATTCAAATCATTGGTATCAATGTTCGGTGTCATACGAATTTCTTTCAACTCTGTTGTGTGCTGGTTCTTTCTGGCTTCTTTTTCTTTACGCAACAGTTCATAACGATATTTTCCGTAATCCGCAATACGAACTACAGGTGGCTGAGCAGTTGCTGCAATCTTAATCAAATCCAACTCCGCTTCTCTTGCCTTTTGTTGAGCATCCTGAATGGACATAACCCCCAGCTGCTCTCCTTCCGCTCCGATGACTCTTACTTCTTTGTCCCGAATCTGCTCGTTAATTTCCAGTTCCGCATTTTTTTTAATGGCCATAAGCTCCTCTCTGCACAAACCCAAGGTATCCCTTACTTCTCCGGAGATACTTGTTAAAAATAAAAATATGGTGGATTGTAAGCCAATCCACCATTGAAAATACACAAAGGTAATAATCAATATTAACCCGGGTCAGTGAGCTGCCAAGGTGAGGTGGATACCTACTTTCCTGTCATAAGACTAGAGAATCTTAACACTCTAGTCTTCCTTTGTCAACAAAATCTTCTCAATTAAATCCAAACATTCTTCTCTTCCAGCCTTGGATGTGGCGGAGAAGGGAATCATCACACATTCCGGACTGGCGGACAGGGCTTTTCGAATGTCCTTTACCGCCTGCTGTTGCTGAGAACGCTTCAACTTATCCATCTTGGTGATAATCACAATGGGCTCATAGCCTGTTGCAGAGCAGATCCATTGGAACATCTGTAAATCCTTCTCGCTGGGAATTCTTCTACAGTCCAGAAGCAGCACTACTTCTTCGATATCCTCTACCTGCTCCAGATAGCGACGAATCATACGATCCCATTTTTCCTGCTCTACAGGACCTGTGGCCGCATAGCCGTAACCCGGAAGATCCACCAGATAGAAGCTGTCATTTACAGAATAGAAGTTAATGGTTCTGGTCTTTCCCGGTGTGGAGGAGGTTCTGGCAAAGGACTTCCTTTGCAATAAGGTATTGATAAAGGAGGACTTTCCCACATTGGAACGGCCTGCTAAGACAAATTCCGGCTTTCCTGTCCTTGGTAAAGTAGACTTTACTCCGCAAACATAGGGAAGATCTACAGAACGAATGACCATATTATCCTCTTTTCTTAAGCTGTTTTCTCTCTTTTACATTGTCTTCTTTGTTCTGCTGAAATTCCAGCCAGCGCTCCTGTCTCTTTTCAGGATTTCTTTCCACTCTGGGCTTTGCCTGATTCTCTACCACATCCTTGGTAATCTCTACCTCGGCAATATCTTCATCGGAAGGAATCTCATACATGATTTCTGTCATCATCCCTTCCATAATGGAACGAAGTCCTCTGGCTCCTGTCTTTCTCTGTACTGCCTTCTCCGCAATGGCGGTTACCGCATCATCGCTGAAGGACAGACCGACGCCATCCATCTCAAAGAGCTTCTGGTACTGCTTCACAAGAGCGTTCTTTGGAGTGGTCAGAATACGCTTTAGGCTGTCCACATCATGACTGCTTAGCTCCACATCCACCGGTACTCTACCGATAAACTCGGGAATCAATCCGAACTTTGTTAAGTCCTCAGGCTGTACCTGCTTCAAAACATCATCATAGTTATCCTTATTCTTCTCTACGATTTCTGCACCGAAGCCAATGGATCCGGAAGCAATTCTCTTCTCAATAATGTGCTCCAAGCCGTCGAAGGCTCCCCCGCAGATAAAGAGAATATTGGTGGTGTCAATCTGAATCAGCTCCTGTTGAGGATGCTTTCTTCCTCCCTGAGGAGGAACGGAAGCAACGGTTCCTTCTAAAATCTTTAAAAGAGCCTGCTGTACACCCTCTCCGGAAACATCTCTTGTGATGGAAACATTTTCCGACTTCTTGGTAATCTTATCAATCTCATCGATATAGATAATACCGATCTCCGCCTTGGAAATGTCATAATCCGCTGCCTGAATCAGCTTTAAAAGAATGTTCTCCACATCCTCTCCCACATAGCCGGCTTCGGTAAGGGCCGTGGCATCCGCAATGGCAAAGGGCACGCCCAAAATCTTAGCCAGTGTCTGGGCCAGATAGGTCTTTCCGGTTCCGGTAGGTCCGATCATCAAAATGTTGGACTTCTGCACATCAATATCTCTTACCTTGGAAGTAATTCTCTTGTAGTGATTATATACCGCAACGGAAAGCACCTTCTTCGCTTCGTCCTGTCCGATGACATATTCATCCAGGAAATCTTTAATTTCCTTCGGCTTCAGTAAATGGATATCGGAAACTTCGCCTCCTGCATTTTCTCCGCCCATTTCTTCATCGAAAATCTCCTGGCAAAGCTCCACACACTCATCACAGATGTAGGTATTGTTCAGGCCTGCAATCATTTTCCGAACCTGCTTAGACGACTTTCCGCAAAAGGAACATCTCACC
>CALIEL010000272.1 GCA_938022235.1 Oribacterium parvum | reverse complement strand
TCAGAGCTAACATTTTTCAAATGTCAGCTCCGATACTGGCTAAAGTCCATTAATAAAACAAGGACTTTCCTTTCGGAAAGCCCTTAAAAAAATATAAATTGTTTATATAATTTTTTGAATCAATTTCGGGATTTTGTAGTAAGCAAGAAATACCGGAAAATGTGATAACTCCGCTTATTTCGCTTATCTCTAAACTACTACCGGGAAAAGAAATCCTTACGCAATCCCCTGACTGTTCTTCAGATTCTTTCTCTCCTCCGCATCAAACTTGGTAGTGTCTCTACCTCTGTTCGGATCATGGTGAGGATGCATCTTAACCTCCAGTACCGCCTTTAACATTGCCACAAAAATGTCGGACTGATACTTGCTCTGATAGAAACCGATCATGGGAGAGGTCTTATCCTTATCCAGCACCACATATTTCGCAGGAAGCTGGGTGAGAGAAAGGGCGGTAACATCGGCGATACACTTATCACAGGTACAGCCTCCGTGCTTCTGAATCAGGCCTCTTACATCCTTGGTTTTAAGGATATCCAGCATCACATTGACAATGTGGAACTCGGGTTCCGGCTCATCATATTCCGCCAGAAGCTTCTTCTCCAAATTCAACTGAATTTCATTGGTGATTTTATCATTTTCGGAAGATTCATCAATAACGGTAATCTTACTCTTCTTGTAGGAAGGAAGGGAAGCCGGCTCCTCTTTCTCCTGATTCTCCGCCTTGCTTTCCTCTTCTAAAGCTCTTTGAAGCTCTTCTTTCTGCTTTTCTGCCTTCTCGGCTTCTTTCTTATGTTCTTCCTTCATCTGCTCTTCCTTCACATCGAAGTTTTCCACAGCAGATTGGAAGTTGCTTACCGCACCGTCAAAGTGCTCTGCAGCCTCTTTGGTTTTCTTTGCCGCCTCATGGAAGTCGGAAAGCATATTGGGATCAAGCGTTACTCCTGCCCCGCCGGAAGCATTTCCTCCGGCATTTACCTGTGCACTTCCTCCGGCCTGCTCAAGCCCTTCCTCCGCTACAGGAGCTGAAGTTAATAAATTCAATACATGGGATGTTTTGTTGGATTTCGTTGTCTTCTTTGTAGCCATTATCCGATCACCTCTCTTAAATGGATATCCTCTGCGATTTCCTCAATAAATCTTGCGTAATCGGTTACCGCAGGAGAACGTTTGTTGTAGGAAAAGATATCTTCCCCATGAGCCGGCGCTTCCGCAATGGCCACTCCGGGACGAATCTTCGTTTCGAAAACCTTGGTGGAAATCTGTTCCGCTAGGCCTCCTGCCATTTCCTCCACGTCTCTTGCCAAAGTGGTTCTCTTGTCAAACTTGTTCAAAAGAATCCCTAAGACCTTTAAATCCTTATTAAGCCCCTGTTTTACCGTATCAATGGTTTCCCTTAGCTGTGACAATCCTACCAAAGACAGGATATCAGAGGACATGGGAATAATTAAGAAATTCGATACGGCATAGGCATTGATGGTTAATAAATTCAATGCCGGGGGAGTATCAATCACCACATAATCATAGTAATCCATCAGGGGTTGCAGCATTTCCTTCAAAGCCACTTCCCGCTTTCCGGGCGCCAGCTTTTCCAGTCCTGTGGTGGAAAGAGAAATGTCGGAGGGTAAAATATCGCATTTCTTCAGCCGACGAATCGCCTGCTGCACCCGAACCTTGCCCTGTAAGGCATCCAATATGGTGGTGGGGTTGCTTCCCTCTAAGCCCATACAAAAGCCTAAGTTTCCCTGTGGGTCTAAATCAATGCCCAAAACCTTCGCTCCCCGGTCTGCCAGTCCTGCGCAGATGGCTGCCGAGGTGGTGGTTTTTCCTACGCCTCCCTTTTGATTGGATACTGTGATAATGATTGACAAAATGAACCTCCCTGCATCAAAAAATCCTGACTAAGCAAACGAAACAGCATGTTTAGGGAAAAGATTTTTCTTATGCATCTTCCTGTGATGAATAGAAAGAAAGTTCTTCCTTTGTAAAGTTCTTTAAGCCCTCTGTGATACCTGCCTCATCCAGATTAAAACGCTTTCCCGGATAGCTTTCCCCGTATTGATTCTTCACGGTCAGCAGCTCACTTTGGTACAAGGATTGGGAGATACTGTCGGAAAAGGAACGATACTCCGGGTCTCCGTTGGCATTTGCCCCGGTGGACAGGGAGAAAATCTGCTCCAAGCCCGCATTCTTTGTGACACGGAAAATGGAATCACTGTTCCCGTTATGCCGATAAACTACCGGCTCTCCCGTTAAATTGTTTTTTCTCAGTTCTACCTGATAAGCGCCGTTGGCTTCCTCTTCTAAAAGGGCCGCAAGGCTTCTCTCCTTGTTTTGTGCTACAGAACTTCCCTTCTGCTCTGGTAACTTCTCTTGATAGAGGATAACGGATAATACGGATTTCGGTTCTTCTTTTCCCTCTTCCACGGCTTCTTTATAAAGAACAAGATCCTTATAGCCGTCCTGATCCATATCGATTAAGGCAAAGGATTTTGGAAAAACTTCCTCTCCGGTGAGAGTCTTTTCAGAGCTTTCCGGATCCGCCACATCCACCGCCTGCTTCTTTCCGAAGTCCTTGGTCTTGTCCTTTTCCAGCTCTTCTCTAAGCATCTGACGATACTTGTTGAAGTTTACAAGCTCTTTTCCTTCCTTCCCGATATAGGTCTTACCATCCTTGGAAAACTCTTCTTCCAAAAGTCTTCCGTCCTGATCGAAGAAGTACTCTGTCTTGTCTTCCGGATCCACATACTTTCCTGTGGTCATCAAGCCGCCGCTTCCGATATGGTAGGACTGCCCATTATAGTTAATCCACTCATTTTCCAATGGAGTATTCGGCCCCAACATAAAATACCAAGATTCTCCCTGCTGCACCCATTCTCCGTCTGAAGCACTGACCTCTGCAAAGGCAGGCACTGCGGATAAGCACAATGCGGAAAGACCGAACAGGAAAGCCGCACCCTTCTTGGAAAAGCGACAACGGGACAAAGCGTCCTTTCCTTTTCGGGAAAGAGTCTTTGTCTCCTTCTGCATAAATCCTTTAATCTTCATCCCTTATCTCCTCCATTATACCCAATTCAAAATCCAATGTATAGTATATTGAACAAAAAGGACGAAAGAACTTCTTTCTTCCTGAAAGTGCTCCTCCGTCCTTGGTCCATCTCAATTCTTATTATATCTTTTCACTTCTGTCCAGTGAAATTTTTCTAACATTCTCTACTGTTCAGTATAAGCCACTCGGCATACTCTGCCGTTCCGTAAAACTTTCCAAACTACTATACTGTTCAGTGAAATTGTTCCTGATTACTCTTCATTTCTGAAGCCTGCATGCTCAGACTCCAAGAAGCGCTTGATTAAAACGTCCAAAACCTCTACCAGGTGGCCGATTTCCGGCTTGGTCAGCTGCTCGTCCGCTCCTACTTCTTTTCCCTTAACCCGCATCTGATCGTTGATTAAGGAAGAGAAGATTACAACAGGAATTCTCTTCAGACGCATATCTTGTTTTACCAGCTTAGTAAGACGATGTCCGTCCATGATAGGCATCTCAATATCGGTGATTAAGACATTTGCCTTTCTGTAAAGATCCGGATCGTTCTTGAGAGAGGAAAGATAGTCCCAACACTCCTGTCCATTGTTAAAGATTTTAACATCCTTAAAGCCTGCCTTCTGTAAAGAAGTACCGATCATCTTCTGAAGAAGTACAGAGTCCTCCGCAATGATTACCGGTGCTGTGGTAATGTCTCTTTCACCCATCTGCTCAATTTCTTCAATCTGGATACTGGTTTCCGGAGAAATTTCCGCAACGATTTTCTCGAAGTCCAAGATGGTAACCAGCTGGTTATCGCACTGGGCAATACCGGTAGCCACGGATTCTGCACCATTTGCCAAGGTACGATCCGGCTTCTGGATGCTCTGCCAGGAAATACGGCTGATACCCTCAATAGAATCCACACGGAAAGCTACCATCATTTTATTAAAATGAGTGATGATGAACAGATCTCTTGCTCCCTGCTCCGGTGTAGCTCCGGTCAGATAGTTCGCCAGATTGATTACGGTGATCAGCTGCTCTCTCGGCTTGAAAAATCCCTCTACGGAAGGATGAGAATGGGGCATAGGCTTAATCTTCTCAGTCATCATGATTTCTTTTACCTTAGCCACATTGATTCCGTAAAACTCTCCCAGAACACGAAACTTCATAATCTCAATTTCGTTGGTTCCGGACTCTAATAAAATGCCTTCCTTTTCGTTTTTCTTCTTCATTTCTATAATCCTCTCCCTTTTCGTTCTTCCCTGAACCCGGGACTAGCCTCTTGCCCGCATTACAGTTTGTTATCTATCCTTAAATCCGAACATCATCCCGTCCGTAGGTCCGTATTAACACTTCCCCCGTTCCGGTGTCCAGACTCATGGTTCTTGCATAATTTGCGCCGGTGTCTTCCGCCACCAGCTGTATTCCCTCTTCCCGAAGAATTTTTTTAACACTTTCAATATTTCGCTGTCCAATGTTTCCGAAGCCCGCGTTTCCGCTGATTTCGAACATCTTGGCCCCTCCTGCGATTTTCACCGTGGTACGGCTTTTCACCATACCGAAGGCTGCCATTTTCCGGAGGGTTTCCCTAATCCCTGTATCCGCATATTTGAATACGTTGGGATCCGATAAATTGACCTGTTCCGGCAACATGATATGAAGTAATGCCCCCAGCTTGATATAAGAATCATAAAAGGCCAGTCCTATACAGGAGCCTAAAGCGTAGGTAATAATCACTCCCTCTCCTCGGGTTAACTTCATGTCGCCAATCCCTACCTTGAGCTGTTTCTCCAAAAGCATGGTTTACACTCCCAGCTTTTCCAGAATCGTATTCAAGGAGCTTATATCAGGTAACATCAAAAGCCACGAGGGAAGACTTTTGCCATCCATGACAAATTCCGCATTACAATACATCAGCTTATCCGTTTCATAGCCAAACTCCACCATGGGAACGGTAAGAATTCCTCCCAGCATATTCACTGTACTGCTGGGCACCGACAGATTTAAGTCCACATGCACCAAATCCGAGAAGGCATTGATGTAGGAGCAAATGACGATATTTCCTACCTCCGCCAGTGCAGAAAAGGCCATGGAATCCATCTCGGCAAATTTGTCGTAGTTCTTATCCAACAGTTTTTCCAAAACCGTATTGGCAAAGTTTCGGTCATAGAGGAAAAGCATCAAACCGTTTAAATCTCCGGACATTTGCACCAGAGTGGCTCCTACGATTTCTTCCTCATCGCCGATTCGTTTTACCGCCCCGTTATAGCCCAAAATCTGCACCTGGGGAATGGTAATCCGTACTTCTTTTTGGAGTAATTGGGAAAGGGCCGTTGCTGCATGTCCCGTTCCTATACTTCCAATCTCCTTCATCACATCCAGTTCCTGAAGGTTCATGTCTTCATAACGATTAATCTTCATTCTTTACTCCACTCCTTTGGATTCTCTTTCCTTCCATTCCTTGGTTCCTTTGCTTTGAAAGAATGAGTAAGTCTTTAGCTATTATCCTCTAAGCTGGTTAATGGTACCTTCCACTTCATCGGAGGTCTGAACCATCTTTAAGGCATAGGTAAAGGCTCTCTGGCTTTCAATCAGTCTGGTCATCTCCTTTGCCATATCGGTTCCGGAGCTTTCCAGTGTTCCGGACTCCAAAACAGGATTCTGTATTACAGAATCTTTGTTGTTTTGGTCTCCCGGACGAATCGCCAACTCATTATCGCCCTTATTTACTAATCGGCTCGGATAGTTGATTGTATAAACACCAATTTTCTGCTTTACTTCCTCGGTGGCATTGTTGGCATTTGCCGTATTTCCACCGGTCTGTCCTGCCGCTTCAATCGCCTTTAAAGCAGTGTCATCCGCCAGCATCTTCTTTCCGTTTTCATCCAAAACATGCTTTCCGGACTCTGTAAAAAGGTAGAACTTTCCGTCCGGCATTTCTCCTGCATGAAAATGTCCGTTTCTGGTATAGGTAATCTCCCCGGAGGAAGGATCCTGCAACTTGAAGAAAGCATTGGCATTTCCGATAGCATAGTCATTAGGCTGTCCTGTAGTATGAAAAGCCGCAGGACTATACTCCGTATTGGTACGAACCACTGCGGTTCCCGCCTCTGCCTGCAAATCGGTCTTTGCTTCCGGAGAATCGTTTAAGTTATAGTTAATCAGATCGGAAAAAATAGCATTTTTCGGCTTAAAAGCGGTATTGTTGATATTGGCAAGGTTATTGGAAATAACTCCCATCTTCTTTTGGCTGGCATCTGCTCCCAGAGCCCCCACATAGAAGGACATATTCATCTTAGTTTCTCCTTATATTTAAATTCGTCCCACATCGGAGCTGGCTTTCGCCATTACCGTGTCATACATTCTCAGCATCTGTGCCGCACTTTGCAGTGCTCTTTGGGAACTCATCATGGTAGTCATTTCATCCACCATGTTTACATTGGATTTTTCCAGCATTTTCCAGTTAATACTGCTGTCTGCCGGCTTTTTCAGCTCTGTCTGGTTTGTGGAAAAGAGGTTATTGTCCTCCTTATGTAAAGCGTTATAATCCGCAAAATCCACCACCTTCATAGTACCGTAAACGGTTCTGGTATTACCCGTACTGTTGGGATCAAAGATGGAACCGTCCGGATCGATGGCAAAGTTATCATTGGGAAGCACGATATCGTGACCTTCCTCACTCTGTACCTTTCCAACCCCTGCCAGCTCTAACACACCGTTTTCATTCACAGAGAAGGCTCCTCCTCTGGTATAGCGGGTTCCCTGGGGGGTGCTGACCGCGAAAAATCCCTTTCCGGAAATGGCGGTATCGTATATTCCGTCCGTAAGCTCATAGGAACCCTGCTCATAGTCCGTATAGGTCTTGGATGCGGACTTGATTCTGGAAGCCACCGCCAAATCCTCAGGTCCCTTCTTATTGTATTTTCCGGTTCGAATCATCATTTCTTCTTTAAATGTGCTGCTCACCATGGTGTCTTTCTTATATCCGGAGGTCTGGATATTCACCATGTTGTTACTGATATTGTTGAGATTTCTCCTTTGGGTAATCATCCCGGAGGCTAAGTCATAGAATCCTTGATACATTCCTTTTCCTTTCTGAAGACATGAATCTTTAATCTTCTCTCTTATATCGACAGGCTTTCGGAAAATATTAAGGGGGATTTGGAGGGAAATGGAGAAAATGAAATGCGAGCCGAGGCGCCTGAAGGCTAGGGGGGCGGAAGAAAGAGGGACG
>CALIEL010000271.1 GCA_938022235.1 Oribacterium parvum | reverse complement strand
GTGTAGATCGCGGTGGTCGCCGGATCAGTAACAAAAAACACACTGGGGTGCTTGTTTCCTACCTGAAGCATGGTTTTAATGAAGTTCTTTCCGTTTAAGCCGAAAACCCAGGCAATACGAACAATAAAATGCTCCGGTAAAACCTTTCGAATTGCTTCCTCCCCCGCAAGCTTGGAGGCTCCATACACGTTGATGGGATGAAAATCTCTTTCCTCCTCTTCCCAGGGCTTTGTTCCCTCACCGGAGAACACATAGTCCGTGGAAAGATAAAGCATCTTCCCCTTTAAGTCCTTCATAACACCGGCAAGATTTCCGGGAACCTCGCCGTTAATGCGAAAAACAAAATCTCTTTTCTCAGGATCCTCCGCATCATCCACCGCAGTCCATGCGGCACAGTGAATCAGACAGTCAATCTTCTCTTCTGTAAGAATTCTTCTGGCTTCCTCTTCATTGGTCAGATCCAGTCCCACATAGGGCATCGTGCAAACCGGACTTCCGTACATAATTCCCACATACTCCGGCTCAATCCCGGAGCCTACCGCCTCTATGCCTCTTCGAGCCAGCTCATTCATCACATCATGACCTAACTGCCCATTAACGCCGGTAACGAAAACTCTCATGCTTATTCTCCATACTGCTTCTTATAATAATCCTGATACTCTCCGGAAATGATGTGCTCCCACCAGTCCTTATGATCCAGGTACCATTGAATGGTTACGGGAATGCCGGTATCAAAGGTGTATTCCGGCTTCCAGCCAAGCTCAGTCTCTAACTTTGTGGGGTCAATGGCATAACGCATATCGTGTCCGGGACGGTCTGTCACATAATGAATCAGGGATTCCGGCTTGTCTAAAGCCCTTAAAATCGTCTTCACAACCTCCAGGTTGGTTCTTTCATTGTGTCCACCAACATTGTAAACCTCTCCCACTCTTCCTTTACGGACAATGAGGTCGATAGCCTTGCAATGGTCGGTTACATAGAGCCAGTCACGAACATTCTCCCCCTTACCGTAAACAGGAATGCTTTCGTTATTTAAGGCTCTGGAAATTACCAGCGGAATCAACTTCTCCGGAAAATGATAGGGACCGTAGTTGTTGGAACAACGGGAAATGGTCACCGGCAGTCCGAAGGTTCTGTGATATGCCAGGACAAAAAGATCCGCACTTCCCTTGGAGGATGAATAGGGAGAAGAGGTTTTAATAGGAGTATCCTCTGTAAAGAAAAGGTCTGTTCTTTCTAACGGCAGGTCTCCGTATACCTCATCGGTGGATACCTGATGATAACGCTTTATACCGTACTCTCTGCAGGCATCCATTAAACAAACGGTGCCCAAAACATTGGTCTTTAAAAAGATTTCCGGATCCTTTAAGGAACGATCCACATGGGACTCTGCCGCAAAGTTAATCACCACATCCGGCTTTTCCTTTGCAAATAAATCAAAGATAAAAGCTCTGTCTGTAATATCTCCCTTGATAAAACGATAATTTTTCTTTCCCTCTAAGGGAGCCAAGGTTTCCAAATTTCCTGCATAAGTCAGGCTGTCCAGGCAAATCCACTCCTCATCGGGATAGGCATTTACCACAAAATGCATGAAGTTTCCTCCAATGAAGCCTGCGCCTCCGGTTACGATTGTTTTCATCTTCTCCTCCTACTGCTCCTCGATATATTTTCCGTCTAAAACATCCTTTAAGTACTTGCCATATTCGTTTTTCTTTAAAAGCTCATAGGCTTCTAAAACCTTTTCCTTGCTAATCCAGCCATTACGATAGGCTATTTCTTCGAGACAGGCAATCTTTCTGTGCTCATGGGTCTCAATGGTACAAACGAAATTGGTAGCATCCACTAAGGACTCATGGGTTCCGGTATCCAGCCAGGTAAAGCCCTGTCCCAAAAGCGCCACATCCAGCTCTCCCTTTTCCAGATAGATACGGTTCAGGTCGGTAATTTCCAGCTCCCCTCTCTTGGAAGGTTTTAAGCTTTTCGCATAGTCCACAACCTTATTGTCGTAGAAATATAAACCGGTTACACAGTAGTTGGACTTGGGCTTCTCCGGCTTTTCCTCAATAGAAATTGCCTTTCCGGCCCCGTCAAACTCCACAATACCGAAACGCTCCGGATCATCCACATAGTAGCCAAATACGGTAGCACCATGCTCCTTTGCCACAGCCTTCTTTAAGATTTCTCTAAAGCCTCTTCCGGAGAAAATGTTATCTCCCAAAATCATGGCTACCGGCTCTCCTCCGATAAAATCTTCCCCAATTAAAAAGGCTTGCGCCAATCCGTCCGGAGAGGGCTGTACCGCATACTGTAAGTTTAAACCGAAAGCCTCTCCATCCCCTAAGAGCTCCTGAAATCTGGGTGTGTCTGTAGGTGTGGAAATAATCAAAATATCCCGAATCCCCGCATCCATCAAAACGGACAAAGGATAGTAAATCATCGGCTTGTCATATATCGGAAGCAATTGCTTAGAAGTCACCCTTGTCAGCGGATATAATCTGGTGCCGGAACCTCCTGCAAGAATAATACCTTTCATGGTTTTTCTCCCCTCTTAAAATAATGCATACTGCTGTAAATTTTAGCATAGGCAAAGCAGATATACAAAGGCTTTTTCTGTTAAATTAGCTTAATTTTTATGGGAGCTTTTTTAAGAATTTTTATAAAGCCGTTTCCTTCAAGAACTATTTTTCAAAAATTTGCTTATAGCTTCTCTCTTCCTCTTATATTTTCATAAACTCTCCTCCCCACCTTTGCAAGGCATTTTCTCCTATGCTACACTAGCTAAAGACAATACTTTTCAAAAGGAGTTCAGCATGGAAAAAGCCTTAATTGCCATGAGTGGCGGTGTGGACAGCTCAGTTGCCGCAGCGCTTATGCAGGAAAGAGGATATGATTGTATCGGCATCACCATGAAATTATACGATAGTGAAACCGGACAGGCCTGCCGCAGCAGAACCTGTTGTACCTTAGAAGATGTGGAGGACGCAAGACAGGTGGCCTCTACCCTTTCCATGCCCTTTTATGTTTTGAATTTCAAGGACGATTTTCAGAAGAAAGTCATTCTTCCCTTTGTAGAGACCTATGAAAATGGCGGAACCCCCAACCCCTGTATTCGTTGCAATCGTTTTATGAAGCACGATAAACTATACCAAAGGGCGGAGGAGCTCTCCTGCTCTTATATTGTTACCGGACACTATGCCAGAATCGAAAAGGACGAAAATACCGGACGATATTTATTGAAGAAGGCAAAAGACGAGAAAAAGGACCAAAGCTATGTTCTCTATTTCTTAAGCCAGGAACAGCTGGCCCATACCCTCTTCCCCTTGGGAGAATATTCCTCTAAAGAGGAGGTTCGGGAAATTGCGGACAAATACGGCTTTATCAATTCCGATAAACCGGATTCTCAGGATATTTGCTTTGTAACCAATGGAGATTACGGAGATTTTCTGGAAAAGTTTCGGGGAAAGCCCTATCCAAGCGGAGACTTTGTGGATGAAAACGGAAAAAAGCTGGGAGAACATAGAGGTACTATCCGTTACACCATCGGCCAAAGAAAGGGCTTGGGACTTTCCTTGAAAAAGCCCATGTATGTTTCCGGAAAAAATATTGAAAAAAATCAAGTGATTCTCTCTGAAAAAGAAGGGATTTACTTTGAAGGCCTATTGGCCAATGATTTTAACTGGATCAGTCTTCCTCCGAAGGGAGAAATGGCCGTGGAAGCCAAAACCCGGTATAACGGCAAGGCGGTTCCCGCCATCGTCTCCCTCCGGGAAAACGGCGACGTCTTCCTTCGCTTTCCGGAAAAGGAAAGAGCCGTAACCAAAGGCCAGGCCGTGGTGCTTTATGACGGAGACTTAGTTCTCGGGGGCGGAACGATCGTGGAAGGCTATAAGAAACTGTAAAAAATCAAAAAAAGATTTTCTAAGCAATATAGGTCTGAATTGGGGCACGCACCCGCTAGCTTAATACAATGTATTGAAGGACTGTATTTATTATAAAGATACGCTCTAACGCAGTATAGGTCTATAATCGGGGCACGCTCCCGCTAACCTCGCCTTCGCAGCGGTACTAACTTCAAGCTTCGCTTTGCTCGCTTTCAGTAAGTACCGGCGGGCTCAGATTACCCCTCTTACAGACCTATACTGCATTATTCGCTTCATTTATTGTTTTTTACAGTTCTTCACTATGTCGGATTTCGCAAGTATCGGGCTCAGACTACCCCACATTCAGACCTATATTGCCGAAAATCCTTTATTATTTTGATTTATTACAGTCCCTTTGTATAGAAATGAACAATCATCACTCTTTCACGAGGCAAGGCTAGCGAAAGCGTGCCCCCGCTTAGACCTATACTGCATGAAAGCATAGTATGAAAATATACTCATTTCTCGCTAGACATACAAAGCTTCATCCGAAAGCTTTGCCTTATGAATCAGCAGAATTCCTCCCCTCTCTTTTCCCTTTACGTTATAAAGGGCGGTATCTGCCGCAAAGGTATAGTCCCAAACCCTGTTCTTCTTCAGTGGAACGGAATTTCGGATTCCTTGGGAAATGGTCACAACTCCTCCTCCCACTTCTTCCGAATGTTGTAAGTTTAAGGCTTTCACCGAGTCTCCCAATTCCTTGGCATAGCTTAAAAGCTCTTCATCCTGCATATTCTCATAAATCAGAACAAATTCATCCCCGCCGTAACGGGCAGCATAGATGCCGGGATGCTTTGCACAGAGCTTCTTGATTTCCCCGGCCACCAAACGAAGACATTCGTCCCCGGCCTGATGACCGTAGCGATCATTGTACTGCTTAAAATAGTCTAAATCCACCATTTCAAAGCCCACAGGGGTTCTGGAATTATATGCTCTCTCAAAGGCGGCATCCGCAAAGGTACTCAAATGATAACGGTTGGGAAGGCCGGTTAATTCATCATGATCCGCTTTCTGGGTGAGGCGAACATTTTCCTCCTCCATAAAGGCATTCTGCTCCTTTAAATCCTCCAAATCCTTCCGAATCTTTAAGGCAAATAAAAAGGCATTGACCTTTTCCACCTCCTGCTGCTTCACCATCTCATAGTAGTGATAGGCAGACTCATTTCTGGATTTCTCATCGGAAATCTTGTCAAAGTACCGTAGCTTGGATTCTAAAAAGCGTTTCTGCAATTCCGGAAGATTGATTTCCGAAAGCTTTCCCTCCAGAAGATGCAAAACCTTATGACACTCCTTAAGCTTATCAATTTCCAAAAAGAAATCCGCCAAATCACACACATCCTCTATCATGTGAGTCCGGAGAGCCGTCATTACCGCCCGATTCACAAAACGTCGAATCAAAAAATCCCGCTCCGATAGTTTGTCCTCAAAATGAGCAAGGCGAATAGAAAAGCTTAAAATGTCGATACCGGACAGCAACTCTCCGGGATAGGGAGAATTCTTTGCCAGGGTCAGGACAGATTCCAGGCAAGCTCTTGCCGCCTGCACATCCCGACTTCTGCTTAAATAGATATTTCCCAGGAAAATATAAATACTCATCATATTGGAAACATACGCACTGTCTACGGTAGTTCCACTAATGTCATAGAGGGCTTCTTCGGCGTAATAGCGACCATGATCATAGTCATTTAAGCTAAAATAGAGTCTTGCGATATTGGATTTCACAATACCGCTGAGGCTATTATCCGCTTCTTCCATCTGCTCATAATACTTTAAGGCCGTCATATAATAATCTAAAGCCAGAGCAAAGTTTCCTCGTAAAAACTCCGTGATACCCAGGAGATTATGAGAACGGGTCAAAAGAGAAAAATCCTGTACCTCCTGCTGGGATTTAATGGCTTTGGAAAGATAAAGCTGCATTTGATCCACGTCAAAATGAAAGCTATAGTATGCATCAGCCAACTGATAATACACATAGCCCTTCAAAGATTCATCATCTAATTTTTCCGCCATTCCAAGAAGGTATCCTAAGCTGTGAAAAATCCCCTCATCAAATAAGGTATATTGTTTTTCTATTAGTAGGGATAGATCTTGTATTTCCTTTTCATATCCGCTAAAATCCATAAAATTTTCCTTTTGAACGAGCTGCCTCAGCTTAAACCGTAGCAACCGTTTAAACGAGATATCGCACGCTTTGCGAGCGATACTCGTTATGAATAATAATCCGAACTATTATAACAAAAAACCCTCTTATACAAAAGAGGGTTTTTCTAAAATAATTATTATCGCCTTGAATCTTTCCTAATGGGGATCCTCCGCATCTATCGCTCCGTTAAAATTCGCCGGAGCAAGGGCTGAGGTTTCCGGTGCTGCTGTTGCAGGATTTCTTTCCGCTGTTGTCTGAGCAGTAGTGGCACTTGTACTTTCCTTTGTGGATTTCGTACTTTCCTTAGTGGATTTTGTGCTCTCCTTCGTAGAGCTGGTGTTATTTTTCTTTGTAGAAGAACTGCTTTCGCTGCTACTCTTCTTGCTCTTAGTACTCTCCGTGCTACTTTTCGCCTTTGACTCAGCGGACTTCGCAGCGGAAATGGTAGTTGTTTGGGTACTTGCCGAGCTTTGTACTACGGAAACGGTGCTTTCCGTACTTGCAGCCTGTGTTTCCGTCACCACAGGGGGGAAATGCTTATACTGTATGCCGTTTCCACCGGCAACATCCTGACCTCGGAAGCGAATCATCTCCGACACGGTAACCAACTGATATCCTCTGGCCGTCAATTCCGGAATAATGGCCTTGCAGGCCTCTGCCGTAGAAAGGTACAGAGCATGCATCAACACAATATCTCCATCCTTTACCTGACTCAAAACAATTTGCTTGGTTTTTTCCGCATCCCGAGAACGCCAGTCCTCCGTATCAATAGACCAAAAAATCAGAGGTTTACTTACTGCTGTTTTCACATCCGCCGTGTAATTTCCCCCGGGAAGACGTACCAATGCAGGAGCAACGCCGGAAGCATTTTGAACCGCCTGATCCGTCTTATCGAACTCATTTCGAATATAGTCCACACCTTTTTTGCTCAAATGAATATCATGATCATAGGAGTGATTTCCCACCTCATGGCCACGCTCCACAGTGTTTTTAATATCCTCCGGAAACTTTTCCACTCGCTGTCCCACAACAAAGAAGGTAGATCTTCCATTCACCTTCTCCAGCTCATCCATCAAAATGCTGTCCACCTGCACATCCGGTCCGTCATCAAAGGTCAAAGCCACCATGGGTTTGCTGGGGTCGATATATCGTCCGCCGGATAGCACTAGACCATTATCTTC
>CALIEL010000270.1 GCA_938022235.1 Oribacterium parvum | reverse complement strand
ACAGGCTTTTCAAGGCCTGAGGAGATTTTGGAACTATTTAACTGTCAAACTACCGGCAGGGATTCTTCTTTCTTTTTGACGTCTGTTCAATCTGTTTTCAAAGAATAACATGCAAAATTTTCGTATCTAATGTATCATACAAGATACATGTAAAATGCTTTGACAGAAAGGAGAATCATCCGTTTTCTCAAATTTATATTGCATCAAAAGGTCGAATCAGCCCTAGGGAAATCGGATGAAGGAGAAATTATGAAAATTATTGAAAACAATAGGGTATTTGCCTTTGACAGTAAAAATGAATGCGTTGCGGAGGTGATGGACGGAGAAACCGTCATTTTCCGTACCCACGACTGCTTTGATAATCAGCTTAGTGAAGAGGGAACTTGTATCGGAGCTTTGAATTGGGACCGTATCAATCCCGCCACTGGTCCTGTCTATGTGCAGAATGCAAAGGCCGGAGATGTCCTCAAGGTGGAAATCCTGGAAATCGCTTTGGATAAGCAGGGCGTTATGTGTGCCCTTCCGGACAATGGCGTGTTAGGTTCTTTGGTGAAAGAAGAGTCTGTAAAACGGATTAAGGTGGAAGAGGGCAAGGTTCATTTCAATGACAAGCTTGTTTTTGATGTTACGCCCATGATTGGTGTTATCGGTGTTGCGCCGGAAAATGCTTCCATCAACTGCGGTACACCGGGCTGCCACGGCGGAAACATGGACAACAAGCGCATCAAAGAAGGGGCAAGCCTTTATTTTCCTGTATTCCATGATGGTGCCATTTTCTCCTTGGGAGATGTGCATGCGGCGATGGGAGACGGAGAGGTAATGGTCAGCGGTGTGGAAATTTCCGCAGAGGTGAAGGTAAGACTGTCTGTGATTAAGGGAATCAGCATTGAAACCCCTATGCTGGAAAATGAAGAGATTTGCGGTGTAATCTACTCCCACGAGGAGATAGAAAAGGCGATTTTCTATGCAGTACGAATCATGAATGAAAGAGTACAGGAGAATCTGGGACTCTCCTTGAACGAAGCCGGCATGCTTCTCAGCGCCGTGGGAGACCTGCGTTTCTGCCAGGTGGTGGATCCGGAAAGAACCGTGATGATGTGTATACCGAAGAAGATTATGAAGAGTTTATTTTAAAAAGAAGAGAAATATTTCGCCTTGATATAAGTGTATAAAAACAGCAGACTTATATTGTTCGCTAATTCAGGGCAAAGCTCAATATTTGAAGAGAGAAATATTTTTAGAACAATAATACCTCTTAAGAGAATTGCAACTCAGAAGGTTGGTAGGAATAACGTCCCTCACGATGTCCCTCACGATGTCTCCCATGATGTTCCTCACAATGCAATATTGAAAAATAGACTTTCGTTAGTTATTTATGGAGACTGTTATTACTATTTGCGCCGCCTGCTGAATGTGATGGAATGGAGATTGCTATGAGATTGATTGTTACATTTTTGTATTTTGTTGGAGCTATGATATATTCCTATCCGGTAAGATTGATTCATCATTTGAAATACAAGGATAAGAAAAGTGAACATGACGCAAATTTTTATAGCTTAAAAATAATAGCGAAAAAAATACTCAAATTATTAGGCGTAAAATTAGATATTCAAGGCTGTACCTTATATGATGAACCTGTGGTTTATATTGGAAATCATAGAAGTAATTTTGACAGCTTAATAATGGTTGCAATAATGGAGAAGCCATTGATTTTCATTGGAAAAAGTGAGATTAAAAAATTTCCATTTATCGGTAAATGGTTTCGGGATATAGGATGTCTGTTTTTAGAGCGAGATGATATCAAAAAATCAATAGAAGTAATTAATCAAGGCATTCAAAGAATAGAAAATGGGTATTCAGTCGTTATTTTTCCGGAGGGGAGAAGAACGAAGGAAGACGGTGTGGAGGAATTTAAGCCCGGGAGTTTTAAATTGGCTTTTAAGGCAAATGCGCGTATTGTTCCTGTTTCATTCTATAATTCAGAGGAGTGTTATGAGCGTTTTCATAGCTTTCACCCGGCCAATGTGAGTATTCGTATTGGAGAAGTTGTCGATCCCAAAGCGCTTGAACTAAATACAACCGTACAGATGGCAAAATACTTACACACAATAATTTCTCAAACTTATGAAGAGCAGCGTACACATCAATGATTGCATTATTGGCTTTTTTTATGGGGAAACTTGGATTTTAGCTATAAATGTATGTATTGATATTAGGCTAATACAAATGAAGATGGATTATGCTTAATTTAGAAGAAAAAATCAACCTATTAAAAAGAATTGCACATCGTTTCAAGGAAGAGCGGATTGAGTGGGCATTAGGAGGCTCTATGATGCTTTATTTTAAAAAGATAGTCCCCTCCTTTGATGACATTGACCTGATGATTTTCTGCTCGGATGTTGACCGTGTTCGCAGCATCTTATTAGTAATGGGAGAGTTGAAGCCGGAAAATCCTAAAGCAAAATATCAGACGAAGAGCTTTATGGAATTTATCATAGAGGGGATTGATGTGGATGTTATGGCGGGCTTTGCCATTGTCTATGAAGGGAATGTGGTGGATTGTTCCTTGGAGAAGGAGCAGATTGTGGAAATGCTTCCCTTGGGAACGGAAAGCATCCCCCTGCAATCCCCTTTACTTTGGCGAGAGTATTATCGTTTAATGAAACGCCCGAATAAGGTAGAAATGATTGACAAGGCCTTGGGGTATAAATCTATGGAAACGAAATGTGAAACCGTAGTTGCTCCATGCTTACCACAAAAAGAAGAAGCAGAACCGAGCTGATGATGAAGCATCCACTAATGGCAAAGCTTGGGGAATAGTAGCTTCTTTTTTCCTTTGGAGAGGAGCCTAAATTCCAATATTGTGTCAGTTCTTTCATCACAAAGCAGATGACAAACTGTGCTTTTCCGAAATTGAAAAGTACGGAAGAAATAGCATGGCTTTGGGAGTGAAAGAACAGATAAGTAAAGAAGCTTAAAAGAAGCATTCCCCTAAGGAAAATACGACTCTGCTTCAGCGCATCATAGTTTGTCCTATCTTCTAATTTCACGCGGTGAATTCTATCCTGCATACTTTGCCCGATACGATAAAACCAATTTGGTACTTCTTTTTTCTTTTTCACGGCAAGTTCCAAAAGAAGATAAAGATAAAAGGAGAAGCCGTAGGCAAGGCAAATGATAAAGG
>CALIEL010000269.1 GCA_938022235.1 Oribacterium parvum | reverse complement strand
CTACTACATCACCACCCCCATCTTAATGTCCTTACTGGAAAAGAAGCTTCCGTTAAGCTCCATCACCGTTATGGTGCAAAAGGAGGTTGCAGAGAGAATGCAGGCCGGCCCCGGTACCAAGGACTACGGCGCTTTATCTCTTGCAGTGCAATACTACAGTAAGCCGGAGATTGTACAGGAGGTTCCTCCCCACTGCTTTATTCCCCGTCCCAAGGTAAGTTCCATGGTGATTCACCTCTCTGTTTATAAGGAATCCCCTGTGGAATGTGAGAATCCGGAATATCTCTTTAAGACCATTAAAGCTTCCTTTATGCAAAGAAGAAAGACCTTAGTGAACGCCCTTTCCGCCGGTTTAGGCATAGATAAGGAAGTGATTAAAAGCGTACTTTCCGCCCTTTCCTATCCGGAAAATGTGAGAGGAGAGACCCTTAGCTTAGATGAGTTTGCGGAAATCAGTGATAACCTGGATCCGGAGTGGAGAGAACAGCAAAAGTCCGTCTTCTGCAGGTTTTGTGAGTAAGTAAAAAAGGAGTTGTAAAATAATCAAGCTTTTGTATATGCATTAATAGGTCTAAACCCGGGGCACGCTCTCGCTAACTTCGCCTGCGCCACTTGTTAAGAGTAAAGACATTTTCGGCAATATAGGTCTGAATATGGGATAGTCTGAGCCTAATACTTGTGAAAGGCCGGCGATGTGAAGGACTGTAAAATCAATAATTGAAGCGAATGATGCAGTGTGGGGCTATAATAAGGGCAATCTGAGCCCGCCGGTTCTTACTGAAAGCGAGCTAAAGCGAAGCTTGAAGTTAGAACCGCTGCGAAGGCGAGGTTAGCGAGAGCGTGCCCTAATTATAGCCCACACTGTATCAGAGCGTCTTCTTATGGCGAGTGCAGTCCTTCTCTACGCAGAGCAAGGCTAGCGAGAGCATACCCCCATTCAGACCTATATTGCTTAGAAAATCTTTTTGCTTTTTACACCCCTTTTATATCTACTTCTTCAAATACCCATAAAAGGCATTATGCACCTTTTCGTATCTGGCGATGGCTTCTTCTCTACTGATATTTCTGGGTATGCTGCTTCCCCCAAGGGTGTATACGGTGATAAAGCTGTTGTTGTAGCCACTGATTAACTCCCACTGATCCTCCATGCGAATCATCAAAGGATAGCCCTTACCCACATAGTAGAGGGCCGCGTGCAGATCCATACCATAAAGGTTCAGAAGCACGCCATTGTCATAGTCCATAGCCCTTCGAAGCTCCGGAATCTGGGAAACGAAATTGCTGATATCTTCTTCCTGAATTTTCAGATTAGCAGTATTGGGGCGATCCGTTCTGTTCCAAACAATCCGCTCCTTCTGATCCACCACATAACCGAACTGCTCATAAATCTTCTTATAGGCCGCCTCCATAGTGGAAAACTCTCCCTGATAATGCCCAAGGCTATAAGCGGAGAAAAGTATATTCTCTTCCTTGGTATCTCCCGGAAGCTCGATAGAGCCTGCCTTTTCAATAGAGAACTTTTCCGGGTAATGCAGGCTAAACTGGCTAACCGCCTTTCCTGCCATGGGAAGGTACTGCAGTTTTCCAATATTTCCCAGAACCTTGGATTCCAGGGCAATCTTTCTTTCATCTTTGATTTCTTTGTTGGAAAGCAGGCTGTCCTTCCCCACATACTGATATTCCCCGTCCTGCAGCTGGTATTCATCAAATCGAAGCTGATTTCCTTCCAGACTGAAATTTGCAAAATACAGGCCATCCTTTTTATAGGAAAGCTTGGTCTTCATGTCTTCCCCAACTATGCGAATCTCCGATACCGGCACTTCTCCCTGGGGATTCCAAATCTGATCCTTGTCGCTGTCCTGTAAGCCGTAGAGGAAATCCTCCCCCAGAAAGCCGATTACCTTCAGTCTTTTTCCGTCTTCGGAAATGCTCAAATTCTTATCTCCGTGAAGATTTCTAAAGGAAATTTCCCTGTGCAGTTCTCCGTCATTGTTCTTTTCTCCGTAAGCAATAAATTGCTTACTGCTGCTGGAAGCAAAATCATTTTCCGAAAGACCGGTAGACAGCGTAATAACCTCAAAACTGTTGGTATCCACCCCATAGATACTGCCGGCAAAGAAAATGTAGAACATCCGGTTGTCCGCATAGTAGGAAAGATTTTGAATGTTTTCCTCCAGCTTTTCCTTGCTGGCCTTTAAGGGCAGGAAGAAATTCTCCACCACCGTATTTTCCGAATTGTCATAGGTATAAAAGACAATGCCGGTATAGCCCTCGTGTCGGCCTCTTCGGATATAGCCGTATACCAGGAAATCCACATCCCCGTTGGTATCCACGCTCAAAATATGAATGCCGTGGGTAAAGCTCTCCTTCTCCACGGACTTCTCCCCCTCGGAATAGGAGAAAATCCGGTTCATATTGCCCTTTCCTTCTCCGTCGGCACGGTAAAGGGTATTCTTATCGGTAAAGGCATAGAAATTTTTGGTAGCGGATTGCAGGGCCTCAATATCGCTCTTTTCCCCCACACCCAGTAAAATCTTCTTATCCTTGTAACGATAATTCTGTCCGTCAAAAAGCTCCTTGGTTCTTCGGTCAAAGTCCATCAGGAAAATTCTTTGGGGATCATAACGCATTACATAGTTATCTTCATTGAAGAAACGGTGCACATTACCGTCCTGATCCGTAGCTCTTGAGGCGTACTGGATTTGCACTAATGCCATGGAACCGTCCAGCTCCTTCAAACGAATCTCCGGCTCCCCATCCATTTCCATACCGCTGTCGCCCCAGGTAATCTGCTGGAAGGAGGAATGCAGATTCACATGGGCAAGAGAACTGTTATCCATAGTATCGTCACTTTCCAGATAAGTGCTAAGGCTCTTTGCCTCCGACTTGGAAAAGCTCTTTCTGGTAAAATCCTCCGCAAGGCTCAGAACTTCCTGTCCCATGTCCTCCTTCCCCAGTAAAACACGGGTATAGTAATAGACGCTGCTTTCTCCCAGATCCAGTTGAAGGCGAAGAAGATACTCTTTTCCCTCCTTCATCAGGTTTTGGATAGGAAGGATAATGTGAACCCTTCCCCCTTCCTCCTGTAAGGTTCCCTCTTGGTCCTTTTCCAAAAGTTCTGCCCCATCCAGGGAACGAATATCATAATGCACAGACTTGGGGGCGGACTTTCCCTCTTCCAAAATCAATTCACACCGGCGATTTTCCGGAAGCAAGGTTAAGCTGTCCCGCACAAAGGCATCATCCATTTCCTGCAAATAGCCGTAGAGGGGATTGATTTCTTTTCCGGAGGAAAATACATGAAGCACCGGCAATTTGCTTTTCCCCATATTGGCATAAATTCTATTGTTTTGGTCCATGGAACGATAAGAATGGAAAAAATAAAAAAGCAGAGCGACAAAAAAAATGCCGCCCAATACCAAAGCCCTACTTCTTCTTTTATTCCAAAACTTCTGCTTACTTTCTCCTAGTCTATTTAACAAAGTTTAAACCTTCTTCCTGATTTAGCTCTTTTCCTAAGTCTGGGGCTTCTTCCTATAGCCTAAGGCCTCTTCCAAGGCCAGCTTTTCCTCGGCTCCAAGCTCAACGGAAGTGCTGCCTTCCTCCACCTCTTTGATATAGAGGAAGCCTCCTTCTTTGGCATGAACGGAGTTAAAGATAAAGCCGCTGTTATCATAATTCAAAATTGCCAAGGCAAAGGAGAGGTTTCCTCCCATGCCGCCATAAGCATTATAGCGAATGATACCCCATTTTTGGAAGGAACGTCTGATATTCTTATGTAAAATCTTAAGCATTTCCCGCTGTTCTTCTTCCAAGTCTTCCAGCTTTTCCACATGCCTCTGCAGCTCAATAAAATAATCCTCCAGAGTTTCCGCATCCTTCCCCCGCATGAAATAATCATACTGGCGATAGAGCTTTTTATACTTGGCCTCCGCCTTCAGGGCGATAAAGAGAGAAACGAGCGAAATCAATGTGGAAACCAGTACGAAGACCAATTTACCATGTTGTAGCAATACTTCCATTTAATCTTCTCCCCTTCCCTCTAAAATCCGGGTGATTCTGTCTAAATCTTCCTTGGAGTAATATTCGATTTCCACCTTACCCTTATCCTCATTCTTGGCGGTGATTTTCACCTTTGTTCCCAAATGCTCTTTCATCTTCTCTTCCAATCCATGAACAATGGTTTCCCACTGAGAACTTAATTTCTTGGGCTTGTCCTGCCTTTCCGTCGGAATTTTTTCTTCTTTAGCCCGTCTTTCCATTTCCCGGACACTCCACTTTCTCTCTACACATTCCTTGGAAAGAGAAATCCTTTTCTCTTTATTTTCCACAGATAGCAAGGCTCTGGCATGTCCCTCGGACAAAAGGTTCTGACGAAGATATTCTAAAATCTCTTCCTCAAGCTTTAAAAGACGAAGGCTGTTGGCAATGGTGGAACGCTTTTTTGCCACCCTTTCCGCCAGCTCCTCCTGACTCAAATGATATTCTGTCAGCAGACTTTGGTAAGCCATAGCTTCCTCCACCGCATTTAAGTCTTCTCTTTGGATATTCTCAATGATAGCGACTTCCTTGCTAAGCTTTTCATCATAGTCCCGAATCAATACGGGAATTTCCGTAAGACCGGCCATCTTTGCCGCCCGGAATCTTCTTTCTCCGGCGATAATTTCATAGAGAGGGCCTTCTTTTTTTACCAGTAAGGGCTGTAATACACCAAATTGTTTAATACTCTGAGAAAGTTCCTCTAACTCTTCCTGGGAAAATTGTTTTCTGGGCTGCTTTGGATTGGGCTGAATCAGGGAAAGCTTCACCATTGCCTGCTCCTCTTTCTTCTCCCGTCCATCCTTCTTTCCGGCAAAAAGGGTATCCACCCCTCTTCCCAAACCGTGCTTTGCCATGTCCTTCCCTTCCTTTCTCTATCCGGCTGAAATCTATATTTAAGCTTCTGTTCTTTCCTTATTTTCCGATTTTTCTAAACTTTAGTAAATGATATTCTTTGCAAAAATCTCTGCTACAAGCTTTTAATACGCTTTGTCCTTCTCCAGAATCTCCGCTGCAAGTTTTTAATATGCTATATCCTTTTTCAGAATCTCCACTGCAAGCTTTTAGTAAGCTATGTCCTTCTCCAGAATCTCTGCTGCAAGCTTTCTATAGGCCTCCGCTCCTGTAGAGCTGTTGTCATAAAGGGAGATGGGAAGACCGTGGCTGGGAGCCTCCGCCAAACGAACATTTCTGGGAATAATCGTCTTGAAAATAGGATCCGAAAAATGCTCCTGCACCGCTTTTACCACCTCCTGAGACAGGAGATTTCTGCTGTCATACATGGTAAATAAAATTCCCTCGATTGTTAAATCCGGATTTAGGGCATCTTTTACCATGGAAATGGTATCCGTCATCTGGCTAAGTCCTTCCAATGCATAGTATTCACACTGAATGGGAATCAGGACGGAATGAGAAGCCGTTAAAGCATTTACCGTAAGGGTACCAAGGCTTGGAGGACAATCAATAAAGATATAGTCATAGTCCTTTTGGATATTCTCCAGAGCTTCCTTTAATAAGAAGTTTTTATTTTCCTCCTCTGCAAGCTCTGCATCCATGGCGGAAAGATTCCTGTCTGCGGCAATAAAATCCAGATTTTCCAAAGCCTCCCGAACAATGCCCTTTTCTATGGGAAACTCTCCGCTAAGAATTCGGTAAATGCTGATTTCTTCCTCCCGAATACCGATTCCGCTTCCCGCATTTCCCTGGGGATCAAAGTCCAAAAGCAAAACTTTCTGTTTTGCTTCCGCTAAGGAAGCCGCCAAATTGACAGCGGTGGTGGTTTTTCCCACACCCCCCTTTTGGTTTGCAATTGTAATAATCTTCGCCATAAGACCCCTTAGCCTTTCTTTTCTGCCTTAATTTATTCCTTAACAAGCTATTTATATAGGATATTTATATCCTTGCTTGCTATGAATTGTATTCCATTTCCGCTTTTGTTTCACGTGAAACATTTTAGCCCAGCTCTATATTGCTGTCAATTTATCTTCCTGCTACTTTTTTCTATCTATTTCATTGCTAAGCTATCTCTTTTAGCAGCTATTCTATTGCTATCCTTCTTCTATAAAAAAATTCTAGCTTCTTTTCTTCTGTTTTTCAGGAAGCTGGGCATAGACTACTGCAATGGTCATAATAATACAGCCGAATATTTCCCGAATTCCCAAAGACTCTCCCAAAAACAGCCATCCCCAAATCGCCGCATAAATGGCGGTAGTGGACATAAGAAGGGAAGCAAGAGTATCCTCCAATCTTTTTTGAGCATAGCTTTGCATGGTAAAAGCCACTGCCCCGGACATAATACCGGCATACGCAATGGGAAGGAAGGCTGCTTTCAAACTCATTAAAGAGAACTTTTCAAAGAAAATAAAGCCCAGTAATCCCACCAAAGAGCCTGCTAAAAACTGTGTGGACATATACCAGCTGATATTGACCTTCTTTACATAGTATCCTACCTGCATAATCTGAACGGCATAAAGTACCGAGCAAAGAATAATATAAGTATCTCCTATGCCGATAGTAAATTTTGTTCCCGCCTTAATCGCAATAAAATAAACCCCGACCAAAGCCAGAATTGCACAAAACCAGACTTTCTTTTCCGGCTTTTTTCCGATAACTAAGCCGAAAATCGGAATCAGGATAATATAAAGTACCGTTAAAAAGGCTGCCTTTCCAACGGTGGTTTCTTTGACGCCAATTTGCTGAATCACGCTGGCAAAACCCAGTACGATACCGGTAATGGCTCCCCCTTTGATTCCCGCTCTTTTTTCCTCCTTAGAGCATGGCTTTAAAAAGGCAAAGGGCAATAAGCAAAGTCCGGATAAAAAGTGCCGATAAAACACAAAGGCGCAGGGACCAATCTGATCCATTGCGGTACTTTGGGCAATAAAGGCCAAACTCCAAATCACAGTCGTAATCAAAAGAATAATGATTCCCTTATTTCTCTCCCTATAGGGATGCTCTTTTTCTGTCAAAAGCCTTTCCTGTTCTTTTGGGAAAATGCTTTCTTCCTCTATTTCATTTAACTTTTCCACTTGATAATATTTCTCTAACTAAGAGGTGACTTAGCCGGAGTTCCCGCCTTTCTAGGATATTTTTTTCCGCAGGGCTCTATCTTCTGAATCAAAAGCATAGCTCTTCCCATATCGGTTTCCGGCAGGGTATAGATTTTCTTCTCCACACATTTTCCTCCTAAAAGGAAAATAGCCTTCTTACCCTGCTCCAATTCTTCTTCCACTTCTCTGCCCTTTAAGGCCAGAAAATAGCCTCCTACCTTCACAAAGGGAAGGTCATACTCACTTAAAGTGGAAAGATTTGCCACTGCCCGGGAAACTACCAAATCATACTGTTCCCGCAAGCTCTTATCATGTCCCAGATCCTCAGCCCGACCGTGATAAAATTTTACCCCTTCTAAGCCAAGGCTTTCCACCAGCTCTTCCAAAAAGCGAATCCGCTTTTGTAAGGAATCACTTAAAGAAAGCTGAATACCTGGAAAGGCGATTTTTAAAACGAGTCCGGGAAATCCTGCCCCTGTTCCCACATCCATCACCGACTTTCCCTCTATCCATTCCGAAAATGTTTCACGTGAAACATTCATTTGACAGATTGCCAGGCAATCCACAAAATGCTTAACAATTACCTCTTCTTCTTCCGTAATGGCGGTAAGATTCATCACCTTATTTTTTTCTACCAGAATCTGATAATATTGATAAAACTGTAAAAGCTGTTGTTCTGTTAAAGAAAGTCCTAAGCTCTCTGCTAAATGGGAAAGCTTCTCTCGAAAAAACTCGGTCATTTCTCTTCCTTTCTTCTTTCCTTTTCCTTCTCCAGATAAACCAAAAGCACCGATAAATCCGCAGGGCTGACACCGCTGATACGGGAAGCCATGCCCATGTTTTCCGGACGAATCATATCCAACTTCTGTCTGGCTTCCAAACGGAGATTATGAATATCATGATAGCAGATATCCTTTGGCAGCTTTTTCCGCTCCATTTTCTTAAAGGCTTCTACCTGTTGAATCTGTCTTTTGATATAGCCCTCGTATTTGATTTCGATTTCCACTTCCTCCTGTATAAAGGGAGAAAGGGAAGGTCTTTCCGGATCCAAGGGAGCAATATTTTGATAATTGCACTCCGGTCTCTTACAAAGTTCTCTCAGAGAAATGCCGGACTGGATAGGAGAAGAGGGAATGCTTTCCAAAATTCTGTTATTTTCCTCATTCGCCCCGATATAGGTATTTTCCATACGGCGAAGCTCTTTTTGGATAGCCTCCTGCTTTTCCCTTGTGGCTTTGATTTCCTCTTCTGAAACCATCCCCAGAGCATAGCCCTTTTCCCGAAGGCGAAGGTCTGCATTGTCCTGTCGAAGCAGAAGACGATACTCCGCCCTGCTGGTCATCATTCTATAGGGCTATTTATTCTCCTTTGTCACCAGGTCATCAATTAAAACGCCAATATAGGCCTCGGAACGATCTAATACAAAGGGCTCTTTCCCTTCAATTTTTTGTACCGCATTGATTCCCGCCATAAAGCCCTGTACCGCCGCCTACTCATATCCGGAGGAACCGTTCATTTGTCCTGCAAAATACAGACCGGAAATCTTCTTTGTTTCCAAGGTGTTTTCCAATTCTAGGGAATTTAGGCAGTCGTATTCGATGGCATAGCCGCACCGCACCATTTCCGCCTGTTCAAAGCCTGCCATGGTACGAAGAATTCTCATCTGCACGTCTTCCGGAAGAGAAGAGGAAAGACCGGAAAGATACATTGCGTTGGTGGATCTGCCCTCCGGCTCCACAAAAATCTGGTGCCGATTTTTCTCCGGAAACTTCATGACCTTATCTTCGATGGAAGGACAGTATATGGGGCCGGTTCCCTGAATCACCCCGTTATACATGGGGGAGCGGTCAATATTTTCCCGAATAATCTCATGACCTTCTTCACAGGTATAGGTCAGGTAGCAATCCTCTTGGGAAATCTGCACCGTAGCCGGATCCGTGGAAAAGGAGAAGGGCACCACAGGCACATCTCCCTTCTGGACTTCCATCTTGCTAAAATCCAGAGATCTTCTATCCACTCTGGCAGGGGTTCCGGTTTTAAAACGCTGGAGCCTAAATCCTAAATCCAAAAGAGCCTGACTCAGTTTTGTAGCTCTGCGAAGACCGTTTGGCCCGGTTTCTTCAGAAACCTCTCCATAAATGCAGCGGGCGTTCAGGTACACTCCGGTACAAATCAGCACTGCCTTGGCATAGTATCTGGCCCCGGTACTGCTCACAACTCCGCGGATTTCCGTCTTTTCCTCATTGGTGAGTAAGGAAACGATTTCTCCCTGACGAATGTGAAGATTCTCCTGATTTTCCACAAGATGACGCATATTCTGGGTATAGACCTGCTTATCCGCCTGGGCTCTTAGGGAATGTACCGCCGGACCCTTGGATTGATTTAACATCCTGGACTGAAGAAAGGATTGGTCGCAGACCTTTCCCATCATTCCCCCCAAAGCATCCAATTCTCTGACCAGATGTCCCTTGGAGCTTCCGCCGATATTGGGGTTACAGGCCATCATGGAAATGCTGTCCGGGCTCAGGGTAAAAAGAAGGGTTTTATGCCCCCGCTTAGCGGAAACCAGGGCCGCTTCCACTCCTGCATGCCCTGCTCCCACCACTACAATATCTACCTGTTCTTCTAAAAATGCCATATTCCCTCTTTACTATTTTCCCATGCAAAACTTTGCAAAAATCTCATTGATCAAATCCTCGGAAACATCCTCTCCCAGAATTCTGCCTAAGGCACTGTATGCCCCCATTAAATCTATACTTAAGAAATCCTCAGACAATTTAAGACGGATTCCCTCCAAAACCAATTCCAAAGCGGACTTTGCTTCTTCCAATGCTGCAATCTGCCTTTCACTATGAATATACGTTTCTGTGGAAAAGGAAAGACTTCCGGTATAGAAAAGCTCTTCCAGCTTTTGACCAAGCTCCTCCATGCCCCTTCCTTCCTTGGCAGAAATAGGAAGCATAGGAAAACCGCTAAGCTTTTCCAGCTCTTCTTTTTGTAAAATGCTTTCCTTATCCATTTTATTGAGAAGCACCACAGCCTTTTTTCCCTCTAAAAGAGCTAAAATCTTTCGGTCCTCCTCCTCTAAAGGAAGACTACCGTCCAAAACCAGTAAAACGCAGTCTGCCTTTTCAATTCCTTCCTTTGCCCGATTCACACCGATTTCTTCCACAATATCTTCCGTTTCCCGAATTCCTGCGGTATCTATCAAATGAAGGGAAAGGGAACCGATGCGAATATCCTCCTCCACCGTATCTCTGGTGGTTCCCGGAATATTGCTCACAATGGCCTTATCCGCCTTTACCAAACAGTTTAAAAGAGAAGACTTTCCCGCATTGGGCTTTCCCACAATAACGGTTTGAATTCCCTCCTTTAAGAGTTTTCCTTCCCTTTGGTGCTTCAAAAGCTCTGAAATTTCAGAGAGAATCCCTTCCACATGGGCTTGACACTGCTCGGAAAAGCCCTCCAAAGAAATATGCTCCGGATCATCCAAAGCCGCTTCAATAAAGGCGGTATCCTCCAGAATTCTGCTCCGCATTCCCTTGATTTTCTCCTTCAGTGAACCCTGTAGGAGGGAAAGGGAGGAGCGAATGCTGTCCTCGCTTTTAGCAGAAATTAAATCCGCCACTGCCTCCGCCTGAGAAAGATCGATACGCCCATTTAAAAAGGCTCGTTTACTGAACTCTCCCGGCTCCGCCGGTCTTGCTCCGGCCTTGAGAGTGGCCTGAAAAACCTTTTGCATCAAAAGGATTCCGCCGTGACAGTTGATTTCCACAGTATCTTCTCCGGTAAAGGATTTGGGTGCTAAAAAAGTGGAAACCAAAACCTCATCAATTTCCTTTTCCCCGTCAAAAACAAAGCCATAGCGAATCCGGTGGCTTTCCCTGATATCTAAGGGTTTTCCCCCCTTAGTTCTTAAAATTTTTCCGGCAATTTCCACAGCCTGATTTCCGCTAATCCGGATAATGCCGATTCCGCTTTCTACTAATGCGGTGGCAATTCCGCTAATGGTATTTTCCAAATCCTCACCTCCTCAGCAATTCTGTATTTTACTAAGATTTGTCCTACAATGCAATGAAAAGCCTAGGATGGAAATTATAAATAAGGCTAAATAGCTTGTATACAAATAAGCAATAGAGGTCTGAAATCAGGGTAGAACTAACTCTCCCTATTTCAGACCTCTATTGCTTAAATATCACACAATTCTTTAACTTACGTTTTATGACTTCTTTTGATGACTTCTTTTGACAACTTCTTCTTACTGAATATGTTCCCCTTACCGAATGAATTTACTTAATTCTTCTTATTTCTTCCATGGGGTGCAAGAAAGTCTTATTCTTCGCTCTTTTCTTCTCTCTTTTCTTCTTTCCTGTCCTCTCTTCTCATCCTGTTTCCCTTGTGGCGGAAATCCTTTTGGAACTTTCCTCCATTTTTACAGAAAATCACCACGTGGCGGAAGGGATCCTCTCCCTCGGATTTTGTGGAAACCTGACTGTCACTTTGCAGTGCGGCATGAATGATTCTTCTCTCATAAGGATTCATTGGCTCCAAATGAACGGATTTCCGATTCTTCTTTACCTTGTAGGCAATGTTTTTAGCCAGACTTCTTAAGGTCTGCTCTCTTCTCTTACGGTAATCCTCCGTATCCAGCTTTACCCGAAGATACTCATCCCCGTGGTTTTTATTGACCACCAAGGAGCAAAGGTACTGTAAGGAATCCAGGGTCTGTCCTCTTTTTCCGATGAGGATGCCCATATCTGGTCCTATAAGGTTTATGTAAAGCTCATTGCTGCTGTTTCTAAACTCTGTCTGAAGCTCCACTTCCATAGCCATACCCTGAAATACAGAGCTTAAGAACTCTAAAGCAGCCTTAGTTACCGCTGCGATTTCCTCTTCGGAAAGGGGCGTAAGTTCTCTCTTCTCGGGACTTCTTCCTTCAAAGGACTTTTCTTCTCTCTTTACAGGAGCGGAAGAGATTGGTGCAGGGATAGGATCATAGCCTCCTCTGCTGAAGCCCTTAAAGCCTTCCTTCTTTTCAAACTTCTTCTCTCTCTTTTCGTCCTTCTTTTCCAAAGAAGCATTATGGGAAAATGATTTATCCTCCCCGGAAGCCTTTCTTTCTTCCCTTTTCTCAAAAGTCTGAGACTTTTCCTCTACAGAAGAGCTTTCCCTTTTTCCTTCCGCTTCCTTCTTTTCAAATGCCGCTTTCTCTACTGCCGCGGGCTTTTCCGCTGCAACCTTTTCTTTTGCGATTTCCGCTTCATCCTTTTCCCAGGCTTCGATAATCCAGGGCTTTGCTCCGATACCGAATAAACCGTTGCTTCCCTGTACAATCACATTGTAGGAAATTCTGTCTGAGGTACAACCTAAAGAGATGGTTGCCTTCGTAATCGCTTCTTCTACCGTCTTTGCAGAAACTCTAAACTTGTCCATAGCTTTTCTCCCTAAGCTTTTTACTTTTTCTCTTTTTTCTCATGCTTTTCATTGTAAAGCTGTACCATGTTTGCCTTGCTGGCTAATGAGCCCTCTTTCGCATTTTGATTGTAATAGTCTGTAGATTCTTTTGTCTTCAGATTTTGCTTTGCAATCTTTTCCATACGATTCTTCTCTTCAGAATCTTCCTTAGCCTGCATAAGCTTCAATCTGTTTTCCACGGTCTTTTCATCAATGGGAGGTAAGCCTTTTTTAGCTCTTTTTTCGTTAGCCTTGGCCATTGCATCCTGTAAAAGCTCTTCATTGGTCTTCTTTCCGAAGTACCAGTTTAAAATCAACTGCTGTAAGAGCATAAATACGGAAGAAGCAATCCAGTATAAACCGATTCCGGAAGCGAAGCTGAAGCAGAACCACACAGACATCAAAGGCATCATAACGTTCATGCTCTTCATCATCTGCTGGGACTGATCTCCCTCCTCTGTTGCGGTAGGCATGGTCTGCTTCTGCATCAGCAGGGTGGAAGCCCACTGGCTTAAGCCTGCCAAAATAGGAATTAACCAGTAAATATTTGGAGTAAAGCCATAAGCAGAGGGAGCAGTGGAAAGGTTTAAGCCTAAGAAGCTGTTAATCTCCGTAGACTTTGCCGCAGCCTGCTGAATTACCTGGGTAGCAGAAGGGAAAATCTCCGGAAGCTTTGCCCACTGCGCAGGATTTAACTTATACAAAAAGTCAATGACAAAATTATGAACCGCGTCTGCATTATACTTAGCGGGGTCATCCAGACCTAAGTTGTGTAAGGTCTTTAAAATAGATTCCATACCGTTGGCTTTTCCGAAGTCCAGAAGACTTTGAGCCGCAGAGGAACCTCCGATAGCGGTAGAAACACTTTCATAAACCGCCTTTACGGAAGGAACATAGGCAGGAATGTTCATAATAATACGATACAGGGCGAAAATAATCGGCATTTGTAAAAACAAAGGCAAACACCCTGCAGTCATAGAAGTGCCGTACTTTTCATAAATGGCTTTCATTTCGGTTTGCTGCGCCATCATGGAAGCATTGTCCGTTTTGTTCTTATACTTTTCCTGTACAGCACGAATTTCCGGTTGCATAATCTGCATCATTCTGGAGGATTTTTGCTGTTTTAAAGAGGTCGGGAACAGCAAAATACGAGTTACCAAGGTAAACAGAATGATGGCCAATCCAATGTTTGGAATACCGATTCCGTCTAAGAAAAGGTAAATCCAGTTCATAATCCAGCCCAAAGCATTTACGATAAGGTTCCAGATTGGTCCGAATAAAGGCATATTGGATGTGTTTTTGGTTAAAATAATCAGATTTTGAATCAAGTTTTTCTCCCTTCATCTCTAGGGAACAGGATCATATCCGCCTTTAGCAAAGGGATTACAACGCAGTAATCGCCAGATTGCCAACAATAGTCCTTTCACACACCCGTGCTTTTGTATGGCCTCATAGGCGTATTGAGAACATGTGGGTGTGTATTTACAATGAGAATGTCCCTTCATAGGAGATAAAAATTTTTGATAAAAACGAATCATTTTTAACATCAGTTTTTTCATCAAAGCTCTCCTTCGGAATAAGCTTTTTCACAATTTTGAAAAGCTTATATCCTTATAAAACGTATTTTTTGTCCGAGTTTCTTCCTATTATAATAGGGATTTTATTTCCCTTTGGAAAAAATCAGAATTTCAGAACTTCTCTCCATTACTAAGTATATGATGCCTGCTACATAAATCGAGATAAGCAATCTCCAATTCCGAATAGCTTGCAAAAGCTACCTTCTGTCTTACGACTAAAACGATGTCTAACCCCTCTTTGATTTCTTTGTGTAATCGAAATATCTCTCGAAGCTTTCTGCTGATTCCATGACGAACTACAGAATTTCCCACCTTCTTGGAACAGGATATTCCCAGTCGGGAATAGTCTAAGCCGTTTTCCACTATCAACATCACAAAATAAGCATTGGCATAGGATTTTCCTTTTTTATAACAATGCTGAAACTCTTCATTTGACTTCATGGAAGGAAAACGTTTCATAAAATATCTCCAAGGTTGAAGAAAGACCGCTTTCCAGCGGCCTCATTTCTGTATTCTACAGGGTAGTTTTTATTACCCGTAAAGCTTTTCAAGAAAGCTTCCTTTATGTTTCTGCATTATGCAGATAATCTTGCTCTACCTTTAGCTCTTCTAGCAGACAAAACCTTTCTACCGTTGGCTGTGGACATTCTCTTTCTAAATCCATGCACTTTTGCTCTCTGTCTTGTCTTTGGCTGATAAGTCATTTTTCCCTTATGCATACGGACACCTCCCTTTTTTTAGTGTATGGCCTGAAGCCACCGATCGTTTCTCCGGGAATTATTCGTCCTTATCCGAAAGGTCCCGAATAAACTCCTAATTTTGGGTAAACATCGCAGATTATTATATAGAAAGGGCTATAAATCGTCAATACCCTTTGGAAAAAACTTATTTTCCGGAAGAAATGTGTATATCTTACCCTCTTTATCCCCTAAAAAAGGCCGGAAAATCCTGCAAAAACAGGGTTTATCCACAAATTTATGCACTTATCCACAAATTCTATCCACAAAAACATCTGTTCACCTTATCCACAAACTGTTTATAAACTGTGGATAAGTGTATAATTTT